>NZ_DAOUCJ010000047.1 GCF_034432235.1 Thermoflexus sp.
GCTTATTTTACAGGAGAGGGAGAGAATGTCGATGACCTGGGGGGATCGCATGGAGGCTGCTCCGCTTCTGGAAGCGGACGTCCTGGCCCGCTGGGGACCCCGCCCCGGGGAAGGGCCGCTGTGCCCGTGCGGCGAGCCGTTCTTCTTCCCCGGCGGATCCCTCGGTGTGTTGCTGATCCACGGGTTCACGGGTACCCCTCAAGAGATGCGGCGGCTCGGGGTTTTCCTGGCCGATCGCGGGTGGACGGCGCTGGGGATCCGGTTGCCTGGCCATGGGACGCGGCCGGAGGATTTGCGCGGGGTGACCTGGCGGGATTGGGCGGAGGCGGTGGCCACCGGTGCGAAGATCTTGCGGGAGCGATGCGAGTATGTGTTCCTGTGCGGCCTCTCGCTGGGCGGCGTCCTCGCCCTCTATGAGGCAGCCCACCAACCTCCGGACGGCCTGATCGTTATGGCCTCCCCTTACCGGATCCGGGATATCCGCCTTCGGTTTCTCTGGCTGTTGAAATGGCTGATCCCCCATGTCGGGAAGCGATCATCGGAGCTCCACGATCCCGAGGCGCAGGCGGAGCCGGTTTCATACTCGTGGTATCCGATGACAGCGGTGGAAGAGGTGGTTCGGGCGGTTCAGGCGGCGGCCGCTCGCCTCCATCAGGTGCAATGCCCTGCCCTGCTGATCTACTCCCGATCCGACCGCACGGTCCCTCCGGACCAGGGATGGGCGGTTTATCACCGGCTGGGAAGCCGCGACAAGACGATCCACTGGCTCATTCACAGCGGCCATGTCATTCCTGAGGATATTGAGCAGGAAGAGGCTTTCGAGCAAATCGAGCGCTTTATTCAGCGCGTGGTGAAGCAGAAGGCGCGCGGGGTCGCGGAGCGCTGAGGGGAGTGTTATGCGGACCATGACCGTGGGCCTGATTGCGGACACTCATGTTCCCCAGCGGCTGGAGCGTCTTCCCCCTCCAGTGATCGAGGTGTTCCGGGGCGTTGCCCTGATCCTGCATGCAGGGGATCTCAATCGCTGGCCGGTGCTGGATGAGCTGGCTCGCCTGGCCCCGGTGGTGGCGGTCAGGGGGAACGCCGATCTGGGGCTCCGCCTGCCGTGGCGGGAGGTCGTAGAGATCAATGGGGTCCGGATCGGGCTGGTGCATGGCCACGGCGGATGGCCCGTCTACCTGAAAAATAAAATCCGGGAAACAGCCCTCGGCTTCGAGCCGTTGCGGTATCTACGGTATGCGCGTTTCGCTTTCCGGGATCCGGTGCATGTGATCGTCTCTGGGCATACGCACCGGCCCCATCTGGTTCGTGTGAACGGGGTCTGGCTGGTGAACCCGGGCCCCGTGGCCCCGGATTATTATGTCCAGCAGGGGCCGGCGGTGGGTCTTCTCCATGTGAGCCCCGCGGATTTGCGGTATGAGCGAATCGATCTCTCCACCGGAAGAGCCCGGGATTGGGTGCTCTCCCTTGACTTCCCGGGAGAGGGGCAGGAAAGGCAGGAGGGGTGGGAAGGGCAGCCTTCCTTCCTGTCTCATAACCCATATCTCTATAGTTAATTCATGCGGTGTAATCATGTGGCGAATTCAGGATTTGAGCGGTGGAGCGAGGTAACGGGTTTTCTGCATTTGACCCAGCATGGTCAGGGAAATCCACCATATGGAGGAAACCCATGGGGCGGCGATGGCTGGTTCTTCTGACGGTCCTGGTCGCGGGCTTAACCGGCTGGGTTCCTCGCACTCCGACCACGCAGGGGCTTCCGCCGGGCAGTTATGTGCCCGATGAGCTTCTGGTGAAGCTCAAACCGGGCGCGGATCCGGCGGCGCTGGCGCGGGCCTTTGGTTTCCGCCTTCATCATCAGACCCTCCTCGGCGTCTGGGTGGTGAAGGTTCCTCCTCAAGCCATCGATGCCGTGCTGGCCGCGTTGAGCCGCCATCCTCAAGTCGAATATGTAGAGCCCAACGGTATAGCGAGCATCGCGCTGGATCCCAACGATCCTTATGACAACACCACCTGTTATAATTCCTCGAAGTCCGGATGCGTGTCTCAGTGGGCATGGGGGAAGATCCAGGCCTATGCGGCCTGGGATCTCACAACCGGCTCCAGCGCGATCCGCATCGCGGTGGTGGATACGGGGATCGACAATAGCCATCCGGATCTTCCCGCTGTGGTTGCGCAGCGGGATTTCGTGAACAACGACAACAACGCGGAGGATGATAACGGCCACGGCACCCACGTGGCGGGGACCATCGGGGCGTTGACGAATAACGGGATTGGGGTGGCGGGCATGAACTGGCAGGTCAGTCTGCTGGCCGCCAAGGTCCTGGATGCCAGCGGGTCGGGGACCTACGCGCAGGTGGCGGATGGCATTGTGTGGGCCGCGGATAACGGCGCGAAGGTCATTAACCTCAGCCTGGGCGGTTCCATTGGCTCGCTCACCTTACAGAATGCGGTGGATTACGCCTGGAATAAGGGGGCGGTGCTGGCCTGCGCCGCCGGCAACAACGGTTCCAGCGCCAAGACTTACCCGGCGGCTTACACGAACTGTATCGCTGTTGCCGCCACGGATGAGAACGACAACAAAGCCTCGTTCTCCAATTACGGTGCCAAGTGGGTCGATGTCGCCGCGCCAGGGGTTCGGATCCTTTCCACCATGCCGGACACGCCTGTCTATTTGACCACGCAGTATGGTTACCGGACCACGTATGACGCCCTGAACGGCACCTCTATGGCAACCCCCCATGTGGCAGGGCTGGCGGGGCTGGTGTGGGCGAGCGGCCGGTGCACCACCAACACCTGTGTCCGCCAGCGGATCGAGACCACCGCCGATCCGATTCCGGGCACCGGGCGCTACTGGTATTGGGGGCGCATCAACGCCTACCGGGCGGTTAGCGCCCCTTAGAACGCTTATCCCGTGTTGTTATAGCTGAGAGGGGATGGCACCTGATCGGGCCGCCATCCCCTTTTTATTTTTGTTGCTGTTGAACTCGTGCGGCCGGGTAGGGATCGGTAAGAAACACCCATCCTCATCATAGAGGGGGCGAAGCGTTCTCCGGTGGACGCAGGGAACACCCTTTAATGCCCCGCCCGGTCTCCAGAGTCCCTATGGGGAGATATCCCCTGGGCCGTTCCTATGATAGAATTGCAGTGGCGTCGGGTTTCAGGCGAGCGTGCTGACCCCTCATTAAGGGGATTCCGGCGGCAATCGGACGGCCGGTGGTTGCTTCGCCTGTCACCCGAATGATCGGGCCGGCTTGAAAAGATCCCCCGGAGAGAGGCCTGTTACTCGAACATCATTCGGAAGAGGAGGGAATCTCGATGGCCGGACACAGCAAATGGGCGAACATTAAGCATCGCAAGGCAGCCATGGATGCCAAGCGAGGACAGCTCTTCAGCCGCCTGACCCGGGAGCTGATCGTCGCGGCCCGGGAGGGAGGGCCGGACCCGGAGACGAACCTGCGCCTGCGGCTGGCGATCGAGCGGGCGCGCGCCGCCAATATGCCCAAGGAGAACATCGAACGGGCCATCCGGCGCGGGGCGGGCCTCGAGAAGGGGGCGGAGCAATTCGAAGAATTGCTTTACGAGGGATATGGCCCCCATGGGGTGGCGATTATTGTGCGGGTGCTGACAGACAATCGAAACCGGACGGTGGCCGAGCTCCGCCGGATCTTCTCCCGCCACGGCGGCAGCCTCGCGGAATCCGGCGCGGTGATGTGGAACTTTGAGAAGAAAGGATACATTGCGATCCGACCGGATGGCCAGGATCCAGAGAAGATCTTCGAGCTCGCCATCGAGGCCGGGGCGGAAGACGTGGAGATCAGCGAGGATCTGGTGGAGATCTACACCGCGCCGGAGGACCTCCAGGCGGTCCGTCAGAGCCTGCTGCAGGCCGGCCTGACCATCGACAACGCGGAGCTGACCATGCGACCTAAGACTCGGGTGACCCTCGATGACCAGGCGACCATGTCCGTGATGTCGCTGGTGGACGCCCTGGAGGAGCTGGACGACGTGCAGCAGGTTTACTCGAACCTGGAAATCTCGGACGAGCTGATCCGCAAATACGAGGCTCAGGCCGCCTGATGCGGGTGCTGGGGATCGATCCGGGGATCGCCATTACGGGATATGGTCTGATCGAGGACCGGGGAGGGGATCTCGAGGCCCTGGCTTATGGGGATATCCGGACGCCGGCGGGGGACCCCCTTCCGGTGCGTCTCCGGGAGCTTTACGAGGCCCTTCGCTCACTGATTCAGCGTTACCGTCCGGATGTCGCCGCCATCGAGCGCGTTTTCTTTGGTCGCAATGTGACCACCGCTTTCGCCGTCGGCCAGGCGCGGGGCGTGGCGCTGCTGGCGCTGGCCCAGGCGGAGATCCCGGTCTATGAATACACGCCAGCCGATGTCAAACAGGCGCTGGTCGGATATGGGCACGCTCCCAAAGCCCAGATCCAGGCCATGATCCGTATGCTCCTGCGCCTGCCTCAGATCCCCCGCCCGGATGATGTGGCGGATGCCCTCGCGGTTGCGATCTGCCATCTGAATCACGCTCGCCTTTCAGCGATCCTTTAACGGTCGCCACCAGAGGTAGGGGTGGCACGGATCGGATTCGGGAAAACCTCTCCGGGGCGGCGCATCGCACGAGGTCCCGCATGATCGGCCCGGTTCTGATCGTGGAGGATCAGCCTGCGGAGGCGCAGGCGCTTTATGAGCTGCTGAGCTGGAGCCGTCGGCCGGCGGTGGTGGCCCCGGATCTCCGAACTGCCCGTCAGCGCCTGCTGGAGCTTCGCCCCACCGTGATCATCCTGGACCTGAACCTGCCGGATGGGGATGGCCTGGCCTGGTTGAGGGAGTTGCGCGCCCGATCCTTCGGCTGGAACCTGACCATTCTGGTGGTCTCCGGGCGCACCGACCCGGATCACATCGCGGAGGCCCTCCTGACTGGGGCTGATGATTACGTAACGAAGCCCTACGCTCCGCAGGAGCTCCTGGCCCGGATCGCGGTGGCCGAACGCCTGGTCGCGCTGCGCGTCGGGTTCCGCTGGCTCGCGGCCTTCCGCCCCTCCCTTCCAGACCATGGGCGTTATCCCTCCGCCGGGATCTTGGCTCTGCGCCCCCCGGATTCCAGGAGTCCGTCGCATCTGCTCCCCGAGTGGGCGTGCTGGGCCCGTGGCCTCCGGCAGGGAAACGGGATTCTCCTGCCTATCCCGGATGGAGGTCTGCTGGCCCTGTTCCCCAGCGTGGCGCGGGCGCTCAATGCCCTTCGGCATGCAAATCCAGAGGCATCCTCATGGAGGGCCGTGCTCCACATCGGATCCGTATCGGTGGGATGGTTGGAAGGCCCGGGGCTGGCCACAGGGGCGATGTTCGGTGAGGCCGTTGAGGAAGCGATCCGGCTGGCCTACCTGCTTCCGGCGGGTGTGTGGCTGATCACCGATCCGGCCTATGCAGCGCTCCCCACGCCGCCGCCTGCCCGGCCATGGCCGCCGGCCGTGGAGCTCGCGGGGCTTCCCGCGCGAGAGCTTCAAAAATCCGGCGAATGAAAATATATCGGTTATTCCCTTCGTCGGCGGTGATCTCTGAAGAGAGGACCTGCTACGGAATTCCAGGAGTGGATGAGGCGCGATGCTGGTTCAGGTGCGTGGGATTGTGGAAGCGATTGGGAAGGATTGGATCCGGCTGGATCTGAACGGCTGGGTGATCCAGGCCCATGTCCCTCCCAGCGTGCTGGCCCGCGCGCGGATCGGGGAGCCCATCACGCTGCATACGGCCGTGGTGACCCGTCTGGAAGGCCATGGGCTGGTCTTCACCCTTTATGGGTTCGCCGACGAGGATGAGCGGGAGCTCTTCGAACAGCTGCTTACCGTGAACGGTGTGGGGCCGCGGGCCGCCCTCGCGCTGCTGAGCCTTTCCGCTCCTGCCCTGCGGGCGGCCATCGCCCAGGAGCAGGTGGATGTCCTCCGTCGGGTGCCTGGCATCGGACCTAAAACCGCACGGGCGATCATCCTTCACCTGAAGGATCGCATCGGGGTGGGGCCAGCACCGGGGGTTCCGATCCCGCGGGCGGAGGATACGGAGATCATCGCGGCGCTCACGGCGCTGGGCTACAGCGTGGTGGAAGCCCAGGCCGCCCTGGCCCATGTGCCGCCGGATCCCAACCTGCCTCTGGAAGAGAAAATCCGCCTTGCCCTGAGTTATTTCGCTCGTCCCACGCGATAGTGCTTCAGCGCAGACCCCCTGGGCTGTCGGTTGGGGCCGATAAGAGCCACCGGTAGGAGCCACTTCACCATTGATCTCATCGGATGGCCTCGCGCAACCGTGCGCTGACATAATCCATCGCCGAGACCACCGCAATGATCGCCCACACGGCCGTCCCGGCCTTATGATAATCCGTTTGATCGATCCACAGCTTCAGCTGATACCCAATCCCTCCGCCGCCCACAAACCCCACAACCGTAGAGATCCGGACATTGATATCCCAGTGATAAATGATGAACGCCAGGAACGGCAAGGTGATCTGAGGGATCACGGCGTAGCGGATGACCTGGAGGGTGTTCGCCCCAGTCGCCGTAATGGCTTCCACCGGCCCCGGGTCGATGGTCTCGATGACTTCGGAGAAGAGCTTGCCCAGGTTGACCACGGTGGCCACGGTCAGGGCCAGCACGCCGGCGAAGGGGCCGAAGCCGACCCATGTGGCGAAGATCGCCGCCACTACGAGGGGCTCGATAGAGCGCACCACATTGAAGATCGTGCGGATGAGATAATAAATAGCGGTCCCCGCAGGGCCCCGGGCGGTGAGGTTACGAGCGGCCAGAAAGGAGAGGGGTACAGCCACCCCGGTGGCCAGGGTGGTGGCCATCAGCGCCAGGAAGATCGTTTGCAGCGTGAGCTCCAGAGTGCGGGTCAGCGCCGGGCTGATCTGCCATCGTCCCTCCCATCGGGCTTCCGCCTGCAGGCGGGCGCCGCCTTCCTGGACGAGGAGGGGCCGGATCTCCACATCCAGCTCAAAGTGGCCAGCGGCATCCGTCCGGGTCCGACCGGCCAGCAATTCGCCGCCCAGTGGCAATTGCGGGCTGGGGGGGAAAACCCATCGCAGCACCAGCTCGCTCCCCGGGCGAAACCCTTCCCCCCGAATCCGAATCCGCGTTCCCGTCGAGGCGCATGGCGGGAGGAACATGCGGGGGCCTTCGCCCACCTCCACCGCTTCGGGGGGGTTCCCGGATTCGCATGGGACCCTCACCGGCGCCTCCACGCGCTGGATCCCCCGTTCGGGGATCAGGATCTCCGGCGTCAGGAAGGCGGTGAAGATCTCCTGGGCACGCCGGGCCGCCTGAGGCTCCACCAGTTTCCTCGGGTCAATGCCCACCACGTGCCAGGATCCGGCGTAGATGCCGAGGGCAAGCAGCGCCCCGATGATTTGAAGCCATCGGCGGTGTCGGCGCATCCTGGAAGCACCCTTTATTTGAGTAGCGTTTATGCCGTTGGGTTCGCGTTCGGGAAGACTCGCTGGCCTCTCTCTTCCCAGAGCTCGCACGGAAGGCGCCCCTGCTTTCATACGATCCGACGCCGCACCCGGGCGCTGACGTAATCCAGCGTCATCACCACCAGGGCGATGCCGATCACCGCTGTCGCGACCTGCCGGTAGGCGCTCAGCCGGATCCACTCGCTTAGCCGGAACCCGATCCCTCCGCCGCCCACGAAACCGATGATCGTCGACATGCGGACGTTGATGTCCCAGCGATAGACCGCGAAGGAGACAAACTCCGGCACGACCTGAGGAACGACGGCGTAGCGGATGACCTGGAGGCGGTTCGCTCCGGTGGCCGTTAACGCCTCCACCGGGCCCGGATCGATATGCTCGATGACCTCGGAGAAGAGTTTCCCCAGCGCAGCGATCGAGTGCACCATTAAAGCGAGCATCCCAGCGAAGGATCCCAGCCCCACCCACACCACGAACACGATTCCGAAGATCAGAGGCTCCACGGAGCGGATGATATTAAAAAACCCGCGCATCGCGTAGTAGATCGCCCGAGCGGGCAGGGAGCCGCTCATCAGATTCCGGGCGGCCAGAAAGGAGAGAGGGGCGGCGATCAGCACGGCAAAGGTGGTGGCCAGCAGCGCGATGGCCACCGTCTCCCCCATTTTCTCCGCGACCTCCAGCAGTGCTTCGCTGGGACGGGGTCCTCCGATCACCCGCACGACGTGGAGCTCCAGGAAGTGGGTCTGGGATTGGCCGGGAGGCGGCTCGAACCCCAGCGGAACCGCCCGGGGGACGATAAAGGCTGTGCGGAATCGACCGGAGGCATCTGCCTGCAGGGAAAGGGGACGGCCCTCCTGGAGGATCCGCTGGCGCTCCCCGATGGGATTCACCCACCACAGTTCCAGGGAGGGGCCTGTCGGGAATCCCTTTCCCTGAAGGGTGAGGAGATCCCCCGCCTGCGCGCAGTCCGCGGAGAGCCAGACCTGAGCCTCCCGTTGTATTTCCCTGGGGGAGGGTGGGTGCGTGCAGGGGACTTCCACGGGGATCCGATATATCTGCCGTTCCGTGGGGTAGGTCAGGAGATCCGGTTGCGTGAGGGCGATCAGATATGGCCGCATTTTATCGAAGCGCTCGAAGGGAGCCAGGGGGTGGATCTCCGTAACCTCCCAGCCCACCCCGTAGATCGCGGCGAGAGCGACCAGCGTGGCCGGCCACAGACGGGGCCGGCGGCCTTTCCATCGCCGCCAGGCATCATAGCCGGTGCCCATCCACCACAAGCCGGCCGAGATCCACAGCCAGAGATGGCCCCGCCACATGGCGAGGCCGACCAGCGTCAGGGAAACTCCCAGCCAGATCCCGGCCAGGGTGCGCAGCCCCATGGCAGAATAGGCCAGACCGGGAATGATCAGGTAGCTTCGTGGGGGCCGGCGCTCAGCCGCCAATGCGCTCCGCCTCCTGCCCGTAGATTTCCTTAAAGCGACGATCATCGATCTCGTCCGGACGCCCATCGAACACCTTGATGCCGTCCTTCAAACCGATCACCCGGGTTGCATAGCGATGGACGAGATCCAGGAAGTGGAGGCTGCAGAGCACGGTGACGCCGTCCTTGCGGTTGAGCTCCTCGATGTAGCGGAGGATGGAGTGGGCGAGGACGGGATCCAGGCTGGCGACCGGTTCATCCGCCAGCAGGAGGCGGGGCTCCTGCATCAGCGCCCGGGCGATGCCCACCCGTTGCTGCTGCCCGCCGGAGAGCTCATCCGCCCGCTTATCCGCCAGATCCGCCAGCCCGACGCGTTCCAGAGCTCGCATCGCCCGTTGCACTTCCGAAGGGGGGAAATAGCCCAGGAGGCTGAGCCAGGGGTTCACATACCCCAGACGGCCGGTGAGGACATTGGTGAGGACGGTGGCGCGTTTGACCAGATTGAACTGCTGAAAGATCATTCCGATCTGACGACGGATCTTTCGGAGCTCCCGGGGCGAAGCCGCGGTGATGTCGACCCCGTTCCAGATCACCCGTCCGGAGGTCGGCTCGATCAGGCGGTTGATACAGCGCAGCAGGGTGCTTTTCCCCGCCCCGCTGAGCCCGATGATGGCCACAAATTCCCCGTCCTCAACCGTGAAACTGACCTCGTGCAGCGCCCGCGTCCCATCCGGATAGATCTTGGTGAGGCGATCCACGATCAACGGCATGGAGAATCATCCTCAGGGCTTTGTCCAGCATGAACGGGATGCGCACCGCCGGGCGGGAGGGAGAAAAAGACCCCAGAATTCCCTGGAGAGAGATCCACTGTGCAACCCTCAACGGGGGGTGGGGGC
>NZ_DAOUCJ010000048.1 GCF_034432235.1 Thermoflexus sp.
GGGACTCGGGTTCGTTGCGTTGCTGGCCATGACGGCTTGTGCCCGGGCCACGCCTTCGCCGACGCCCGCGCCCACCCGGCCGCCCGCCACCCCTACGAAGGCGCCGCCCAGCCCGACGCCAACCATGACCCCGACGAAGGCGCCCACGCCTACTCCGACGCAGACGCCGACCCCGACGGCCACGCCCCGGCCTACGCCGAGCAAGGCGGTCACGGTGAAGGTGGGCCAGAGCGCGGCCCTGGGGAAGTTCCTCACCGATGAGCAGGGGTTCACCCTTTATGTGTTTATGAACGACCCGAAGAACACCAGCACCTGCGAGGCGGAGTGTGCGCAGCGATGGCCGCCCTTCCTCACCGCGGGCAGGCCGATCGCTGGCCCGGGGGTGAACGCGGCTCTGCTGGGCACCATCCGCCGCAAGGATGGCACCATTCAGGTCACCTACAACGGCCATCCGCTCTATTACTTCTCGGGCGACGCCAAACCCGGTGATACCAACGGTCAGGGGTTTAACAAGCTCTGGTATGTGATCGGCCCGGATGGAATGCCGATCCAGAAGTAAGAGCCCGTCGGAACGGTGGGGGGAGCGGGCGAGGCATTGAAGGGTGCCCTGCCTGCTCCCCTATACATCCGGGAAGGGATCTGACCATCTTCCGTATTGGGCCCAGCGAGGGAAGTCCTGAGGAAAGGGGGAAACATGGGCGCGTTGCAGCGGTGGAAGAAGGTCATTGGCGCGGCGCTCGGAGGCCTGTTGCTTCTCAGCTGGGGAACCGGGATGGCCTGGCCTCAGGGGGCTCCTCAGACCCGCACGCCTGCCCGTGTCATCGTGCGGGGGACGATCGCTAAAGTGGACCCGGGGGCGAAGACGCTGACCGTGAAGACAGCGAAAGGGGAGATGGTGGAGGTTTCCGGAACGGATAAGACGGCCCTGCTGGTGGTCGGGATCCGCAAGCCGACGTGGGCGGATCTTCATCCCGACGAGCGCGTGCTGGTGGTGGGGACGCGGGCGGACGGGAAGGTGGTGGCACTGCGGATCGGCGTCCGGCCGCCGGTCCGGACCTTCCATGGCACCATTGTGGAAATCAAGGGGAACCGTCTCGTTCTGGAAACGGCGAGGGGGAAAGTAAACCTGCTCACGGATGACCGAACACGCTTCCGCGTCCCCGGGGTGAAGAGCCCTACCCTGAACGATTTCAAGGTGGGGGATCGGGTGAATGCCCTGGGGGTTGGCCACTTCGATGACACCTGGTATGTCACGCTCATGAGCCGGGTTCGCCGAGCTCGGTGAGGTTTGTTCCCTGGAGCTCTGGCGATAGACGGCAGGCTGCTCCTCCTGGAAAGGCGGAGCATGCAAGGGGCGTGGGCCTCTGGAGGCAGCCCCTCTCTTCTAAATGTTTTTTATGTTTTTTATTTTCTGCCCACTGCCCTTCGCGCCGCAGAGAAAGGGCCAGAACAAGGGGGTGGGCGAAAAGGAGAGCGCCAGCGATGATCCGTATCGGTGCGGAAGAGCTATTGCTGATCTTGCTGCTGGCCCTGCTCCTCTTCGGCCCGGGCCGGCTATCGGCGATTGCTCGGGAGCTGGGCCAGAGCGTTCGGGAGTTTCGCCGCGGTCTGACGGAGGAACCCCTCGAGATGCCTCATGCTCAGGGCCGGGAGCCTCCGGAACCTCCCGCTTCTTCATGATTGTGCCGGGCTATTCCTCGTCGGGATCCGTGATGATGCGGATCGGACCGTGGCCGGTGTCGGCTTTCTGGCTTTCCAGAGCCTGGCTGGCGCTTTCCCTTGGCTTGCTGAGCGTCGGCTGGCTTCTGTTGCGCTGCCGCACCCGGCCTGCGGAGCTCTGGCGGATTGAGGGCTGGATCCTCATCGGGGGTCTGGGCCTGGCCCTAATGGGGCTTTTCTTTTTGATCGTGTTCGCCTGGGGCTGATTTCGCCTCCTGGGAGACGGGCGGGCCTTCCCTGATCTGCCCACGCGCCACGAAGCGATTGAGTTGCCGATGGATGGGGGGCTTGATCGGTCAGAGCCCTCGTCAGCCGTGATCAACGTTTTGTATGGGGTGAGGGGACGATGCTCACCATCCAATTCACCAAGAAGGCACTGAAGGCTCTGGAACGGCTGCCGGAGAAGCATCGTCAGCAGATCCTGGAGCATGTGGCATCGCTGGCGGAGGAGATAAACCCCCAACTAACCAAGATCCGGCATGATCGGGGGCTCCTCCTGAGCCGCCGGGCGGGAGAATATCGCCTCTATGTGAAGCGGGGGCCTGGCCTGCTTCAGATCCTGGAGATTCGAAAGCGAAATGATGCATATCGCTGAGGAGGGAGGAGATGGCCGAGATGCAAGGATCCAGCTCCGAAATATCGGAATATCTCATGGCGCTGAGCAGCGCAGATGATGCGGCTGTGCATGCTGCCCGCCGAGCGCTGGTGGCCAGGGGAGCTCAAGTTGTGGAGGCACTCTGGGCGGCCAGGGCCCAGGCCGATGATTCCCTCCGCTGGGAGATCACCCGAACGCTGGTAGAAATCCGGGATCCGCAGGTGGCGGATCGGCTGGTCCAGATCCTGATGGATGACCCGGACCCCGGCATTCGATGGATGGCCGCGGAGGGGCTGGTGAGCCTGGGGGAAGCCAGCCTGCGCCCGCTGCTGGAGGCGCTGGTTCATCATTCCGACTCCGCATGGCTTCGCCAGGGCGCCCATCACGTGTTGAAAGCGCTGACGACAGGACCATGGGAATCCGCCCTTCGCCCGGTTCTGCAGGCCCTGGAGGGCCTGGAACCCACTCTGCAGGTCCCGCCGGCAGCTCAGCAGGCGTTGATGAGCCTGGGTTTGCTTCGATCAGGCCCTGCCTTGTGAAACCGAGATGTTGAGCTGGATCGAGCAGGCTGTAAAAGGGAAGGCCGCTTTCAGCAGCCCCCTTACGGAACAACTTGAACGGCGTCCCGCCCCTCAACGGGCACGCCCTCCCGGGTTTGCCCCCGGAGCACGCCTACGGTGTGCTCCGGGCGGAAGCCCATCTGATCAACCCGGAAATAACAAAGAAGGTCCGCCAGCCCATCCCCATTGAGATCCCCTGCGGTCGTTTGACAGTTCACCACGGGAGCCTCAGCCCCGGTTGGGCCGAAGGTCATACGGGTCCGATCCAGATCCACTGTGGCCATGAAACCGGGCTCCGAGAGGATGGCGACCGGCAGGACCACCGGGCGGTTGAGCGGAATGCGATTAGGGACGGTTCCCGGCTGGACATCGATGCGGATCCGGAGCAGCGGACAAACCGGCCCGGGCGGTTCGCTCAACCAGGGCTCGAAATCGATATGATCGCCTGCTCGATCCCCTCCGCCGAAGGGGTTGCGCAGGTCATGCAGGGGACCTGATGCGTTCCCCCACCCGTTGAACTCCGCGGCCATCACGGTCCCATCGGTCGCTGCGTTCCGCGCCCCCATGGCGTTCCCTGTAATTTCATTGCATCGGAAAACCGTTCCGGTCCCGGGGAAAGAGGCCTCGCTGTTGAAGGATAGGGCGATGCCGTTGCGGGTTAGGCGGTTGTGCTCCACCTGCGTGTAGGGCGAGCGATCGACGGTAATGCCGCTGCCGGCGTTGTCATGCACCTGGTTGCGAGCCACGGTGGTCCAGTAAGCCGCTTGGCCTGGCGCGAGGCTGAAACCTCGGATCCCATGGCCGGCAAGGTTCAGGATCTCGTTTTCAACCACCTGATTGCCCTCCGCAACACCATTGCCCACATCCGCCCCGTGCACGATAATGTCCTCATCGGGCTGGCCCGCGTTTCCACGGCCGATCAGGCGATTGGCCCGGATGATGTTGCGATCCCCCTGAACGAGGATGAGCGTGTGGGGGTGAGGATGCGCCGGGGGATCCGGGGCTTTATCCTCCACCACGAAGCCTTCGAAGGTGTTCCCATCGCCGAGGATCCACACCCCTGCGGGGGCCAGCTCCGCCGGCCGCAGGATGGTATCCGGGCTCGGATCCAGCGCCAATCGATCGAAAGATGTGGATCGAGAGCTGGTTCCGGTGGATGGTGATCTGCTCGACATAGATCCCGGGGCAAACTATGATCTCATCCCCATCCCGCGCCGCTTGAATACTGAAGTAAGCCGTATCCGTGCCTTCCCATGAACGGCTGGCGGCTCCGACGGTTCCATCATCATCCACCCAGAGCTGTTGGGGATGGGGGTTCGATCTCCCGGTCCCAAGGAGAAAAAGCATAAACACGGCAAGGGCAAGGATCATCATCGAGGCAAGAGACCGAACCACGGCGGCTCCTCCGGAGAAGGATTCGAGGTGGTCGATCTGGATGGAGAGCTCCGTCAGGCATCTTCGAAATTACGTCCGGTTTTCGATTTATTCATTGTATAAATAAGGGGGGTTGGATGATCACATACGAATAGTTAGAAATTGTTTTGGGCCCTAAGGATCCTTACTGTGCGGCCGAACGGCCGGAATCCATCTCCTGTGGAGGAACATCGATGGGGCAGCGTCTGGGAGGCCATGTTCTGCTGATTGTGGCCTTGAGCGCCCTCGGCTGGGGGGCCGTTCGATGGGCCCTCTTCTCCTGGAACAGCGTGGTGGAATACCGGAGCCCCTATCTGGGCGTGGAGCTCCCGCCGCCGCCTCCCACGCCCCCGCTCACCGACCGGGTGGTCCTGGTGGTCATCGATGGGTTGCGCCGGGATACGGCGGCTGCGGCCATGCCGACCCTCCAGCAGCTGGCGGGCCGCGGGGCCCGTTATGTCGTCCGCGTCGGCGAGCCCTCGCTTTCTTATCCGGGATGGACCGTCATCGGCAGCGGGGCCTGGCAGAGCCTGAGCGGCGTCACCACCAACTGGTTCCAGGGCCCCGTCCCGGTGGATTCGGTGTTCCAGGAGGCCCGCCGGGCAGGCCTTCGCGTGGTCGGCGCGGGCACCGGCGGCTGGGGGGAGCTCTTCGGCCCCGGGTTCGATCGCCTGGAGGTGCCCGATGTGCCGCTGGAGCGGCCGGAGGAGGTGGATCGCCTGGACGAGGCGATCCTGGCGCGCGGGCTGGATCTGTTGAAGGATCCGCAGGCCCGTCTGATTCTGATTTACTTCGCCGGACCGGATGAATACGGCCACGCCTTCGGCGGCGCTTCCCCCGCCTATCGGGAGATCGTCCGGCGGACCGATGAGCGGCTGGCCCGTGTGGCGGCGGCGATGGACCTGCGTCGCGGAACTCTGATCGTGACGACCGATCACGGCCACATCGACACCGGGGGACATGGAGGCTGGGAGCCCATCGTGAAGGAAGTCCCTCTGGTGATGGCCGGGAAGGGGATCCGCGTGGGGGTGGAAGGGCAGGGGACCCAGGCGGATATCGCGCCCACGGTTGCGGCGCTGCTGGGGATCCCCATCCCGGTCCATGCCATGGGTCGCCCCCTGATGGGGCCCTGGAGGGGCCGCCGGAGGCGCTGGATGCCATTGCTCGGGCTTCCGCGCAGCAGCGAACTCTGCTGATCCACCGGATCGAGCAGGTCCTGGGGCGCCCGCCCACGCGCCTCCCAGACGTGAGGACGGTGGGGGACCTTCCGGCCTTTGATCGGGAGGCGAGCCGGGCGCTGGACCGGGCATATGCGGATCGGCTCGGGCGGGACCGCCTGGGGCGGACCCCCGTGGCCCTGCTCGGCTTGGCGTTGATCGCGCTGATCGCCGCGCTCCTATTCCGGCCTCCCCATCGGGGGGCCATCCTGGTGGGGACGCTGGTCTTCCTCGGGATCGTGTGGGGGCTTTACTTCGGGCGCGGCTATCGCTGGTCCCTCTCCGTCTTCAACACGGAGGCCCAGATCGAGGCCTTCTTTATAGCCCGGATCCTGGACGCGTTGCTGGGATTAGGGGTGGTGGCCCTGCTCATCGGGATCTGGAAAGGGCGTCGCTGGGGCGAGGCCTTTGAGGGGATCCTGCGGGCCTACGGGGGGATCGCGCTGGCTTTCGCCCTGCAGGTGTTGCTCTTCTACTGGGCCTATGGGGTTTCTTTCCGTTGGGGATTGCCCGATCTGGGATGGGGGTTCAAGTATTACCTGGATCTGCTGACCCTGAGCGCCTTCTACCTGGATCTCCCGGGCTTGCCGGATCCCGTGGGCCTGCCGATGGCGCTGATCGGGCCGCTGCTGGGAGCCAGCATCGGCCGCGCCGGGCGCTGGATCCCTCAAGCCCTCCCCCGGCGGGGATCCCGCGGAGCGGACCGCTGAGGATCCGAACTGGAATCGTCGTTCGGGCTTTACGTGTTGAAGCACCTGCCGTAAAGCGAGCCCGTGCAGGCCAGTTGATGGGGGACGGAAAAGCGATCCCCTCTCATGGCGATCGCAGGGTATGGCCGCCGACGATGGCCATACCCTCTGCGAGAACCTCTATACGCCTGTCTCCTCCCTCTAACGACGAAGCCACCGCTGCGATGCGAATTCCCTTTCAAAATGCCCCTTCATTCGGATGAGAAGCAATAAGTTAAAATATTTTAACCATATGAAACCATTTTCGAACCCATGGACCTTGAAATTTGCATATAATAGATTTTGGAGGGCGCGTCGAAGGGACGGATTCCCAGATCCCGGAAAGGAGGCGCCTATGGCGTTCCGTCGGATAGCGGTAGCGAGCCTGATGGCCCTGATGCTTGTCCTCGGTTTCATCCCCCGCTCGAGTGCTGCCCCCGTCGTTCCTCCACGCAAAGGCCCTCCGCTTTCGCAGCCTGCCCTGTTCTCACGGTTCGCCCGGGAGAACGAGCTGGGCGCGGAGGACCTGGCGGAGCTGATCCGCTGGGAGGCCCAACAGGCGGCCCTCGAGGCCCTCTCCCCCGCTGCCCTCCAGGCCAACGCCGACTGGAACCGTCGCCCGCAGAACGAAACCACCATCGCCACCCATCCCGTGCTCACCGGCACCTGGGTGATCGGCGCCAACGACTATGGTATCGGGGTTCCCATCGGCACCGGCGTTTACAACAGCGAGGGCGTCAACTATTTCCCACCGTTCCCGCTCCTCTTCGGCAAGGGCGGCTCCGGCTCCCAGTTCCTCCTCGAAGCGCCCATCGGGACCGGGGATCCGGCCCTCGCTTATGGTTTCACTCGCGGCCGGGTGCGGCGGCCGGTCGTCTACATGGCCTCCCTTGGCTTCAGCGTCACGTTCTGCGAGAACGGGGTCTTCGTCTATCGCTCCCTGGACAATGACCGCACCTGGACCCGCCCCATGGTTCCCCCGCTGGCCCCACCCAAAGGGCTTTTCACGGTGGTCTATTGGGCCAGCGCCCAGAACTGCACGGTGTTCCATGATAAGGAGTTCATCACGGTGGATAACACGGGCGGTCCCCACGATGGGCGGATCTATGTGACCTGGACGCGGTTCTTCTTCGCCAACGGCCAGTATAAGGAATCCCCGATCATGATGGCCTACTCCGACGACAACGGGGTGACGTTCTCCGATCCCATCGAGATCAGCGGCTCCAACCCTGCGCTCTGCCGCACCCAGGTCTCCGGGCCGCCGGGGGAGTGCGATGAGAACCAGTTCTCCATCCCGGTGGTGATGCCCGATGGCACCCTGGTGGTCGCTTTCGAAAACGAACAGTTCCAGGGCGCTGCCGATGGCTTCCGAAATCAGTATCTGGTGGTCCGGGTGAACCCCGACACCTTCCAGATCGAAGGTCCCTTTAAGGTGGCGGATCTCTTCGATGGGTTGAACGATTACCCGATCAACCAGGATGGCCGCCAGACCCTGTGCAACAGCAACTTCCGGGTGAACTCCGCGGGCAACATCGCGGTCGATCCCCGCACAGGCCATCTCTATCTGGTCTGGTCGGACAACCGCCGCCATGCAGGGGAGTTCCCCTTCCCGACTTTCGTCGGCAGCCGGGCGGACGGGTACCCATGCCCGGCAGGCAAGGCTACGGACACCGATGTCTTCCTCAGCAAGTCCACCGATGGCGGCCGCACCTGGAGCCCGCCGGTCCGGGTGAACCAGGACCCGGTGGGCAACGACCGGGACCAGTGGTTCCCATGGGTGGCCGTGGCCCCGGATGGCCGGGTGGACGTGGTGTTCTACGACCGGCGGGACGATCCGGAGAACAAGCGGGCGCATACCTACCTCGCCCGCTCATGGGATGGCGGTCAGACCTGGACGGAGATCCGGGTCTCGGATTTTGCCTCGAACTTCGACGATGCGTTCTTCGGGACCGGCCGGTTTATCGGGGACTACAACGGCCTGGCCATTGACTTCCGCGGCTTCTCCTTCCCGGTCTGGACAGGCGTTCGGCCGGGCAAGACGGATTCGGATATCTTCTTCGCGATCGTCGGACCGTGAAGCCTGAGGCGATCGGGGAGGGGAGGGGGTTGCTCTCTTCCCCTCCCCTTTGGATTTGAGAGGAGGTGGGAGATGGCCCTCTACGCCATTCTCACCCGGCTCTCTCCGGAAGCCCTCGCCCGCCCGGGGGCGATCCAGGAGCTGGGCGCGAAGGTGAGCGAGGCCCTCAAGGCCCAGGTCCCGGAAGCCCGCTGGGTGGCCAGTTACGCTGTCCTCGGGCCATGCGATTACCTGGACATCATCGAGGCCCCCAATGAGGAAGTGGCTGCCCGGGCCAGCGCGGTGATCCGCACCCTGGGCCATGCCACCACCGAGACCTGGGTGCTCATCCCCTGGGAGCGTTTCAAGGCTATTGCGCCGTAAACGCTGTGAAAGCTCCGGCGGAGCTGTCGTTTGGGGCTTATCGTCAGGCTTACGCTTCCGGGGTGGCATCCAGCGCGGCCGTGCCGCTGCGTCGGCGGCACGGCCATGGTCACCCTCTCGATGTCCGGCGGCCGGGTCCTGCCCACCGGGGACTATGAGGGCGATCTGGTTTTCACCTGTGGCGGGAAGACCCTGCGAGTCCCCTGGTGGCTGCGGGTGGATCGGGAAAGGAAGCCGTAAATCCCCCCATGTGGAGAAGCAAGTCCATCCTGACCATGGCGGAGGCTTCTATGAAGTTTCGCATCCTGTTGATCCTGGCATGGCTTCTGGGGGTTGTGGGGCTGTTCCACGTTGCCCCTGCTGTAGCTGTGCAATACGGCCAGCCCGATGGATATGGCCATCCCTATGTGGGCCTGGTGGTCTTCTATGACGAACATAAGGTTCCCCTCTGGCGGTGCACCGGATCCCTGATCTCCCCCACGGTGTTGCTGACGGCTGGCCATTGTACCGGCTTTGACCCAGAGCTCGGTTTCGCGCCCTCCTGGGCTCAGGTGTGGTTCGATCCGGGGCCCATCCCGGTCGACCCGGCGTGGACTCCGGGGACGGCATGCACCCCCAAGATCCAGGGGTATCCATGCGGCGGTGGCTTCTGGGGCACGCCCCATGCCCACCCGGGATGGACCGGATATCTCACGATCCCCAACACCCATGACATCGGGGTGGTCACATTCCGCAAGGCGATCCCAGCGGAGGTCACCCGGGGTCAATACGGCCGGATCGCGCCGGAAGGGTATCTCGATCGCCTCGCGACCCGGCGGGGGTTGCAGAATGTGGAGTTCACGGTGGTGGGCTACGGCCTCCAGCTGGTGAAGCCTGTCCTGGAAGGCGAGCGGACCCGCTATGTGGGGACTGTCAGCCTGGTGGATCTGCGTAGCGCGCTGACGGACGGCTACAACCTCCATTATTCCAACAGCCCCGGGAAGGGGGTTGGCCCGGGCGGCACCTGTTTCGGCGACTCCGGCGGCCCGGTGCTGCACCGGACGGAGAGCGGGGAGGAGGTGATCGTTGGTGTCAATTCCTTCGTTCTCAACGCCAACTGTAAGGGCGCTGCCTTCGCCTACCGGACGGACATTCCGGATTCCCTGGGCTTCCTGGCCGGCTTCGGGGTCACTCCGTGAATCGTGGGGGCTGCCAGAAAGGGGGATTTCATGTCCCATCGCACGTGAATGCGCTGGGCGATCGCGCTGGCGGTGGGGGCGATGATCCTGGTCGGGGCAGCCCCGGCCGGGCCCGCCGCTTCAGCCCTACCGACCAAGCCGACGGTGAACCAGATCATTATCTTCGCGGCCGACGGCATGCGGCCGGACCTGATGGAGCGCTACGCGCGGGAAGGGGCCATGCCGACCTTCGCCGAGCTCCTGCGCCGGGGGGCAGTGGGAGAGAACGGCTTGGTCCAGGCCTTCCCGCCCAACACCGGGGTGGGCTGGTATACCCTGGCGACCGGGACCGGGCCCGGCGAGCACGGCTCGACGAACAACACCTTCCACCGCACTGGAGAGCCTTTCACTAGCAGGACCTCCTTCGCGACCTTCGGCATCCTCCAGGCGGACACGCTGCTACAGGCTGCGGAGCGGGCTGGGAAGAAGGTCGCCTCCGTGGAGTGGGTGGGTGCCCGCAATCTGGATCCCCCTCTCCAGGGACCGGTGGTGGACTTCCGCACCTCCTTCTCCCGGCGAGGGGTGCTGGTGAACTATGACCTCCCCGGCCAGCCGGCGGGAGCCCAGGCCTTTGGCCTGGACTACGAGCGGGTGGACCTCCGTCCGGCCTCGGGCTGGACGAACGCCCCGCCTTCCTTCAGCCCGCCGATGGAGACGGTGCTGGTGATCACCTCCACGGCCACCGCGGTCAACCCCCATCGCTTCTATAACGTGCTGATCTATGACAGCACGGACGACGGGGTCACCAACTACGATCGGGTGATCCTGGATGTTGACAAGGATGCGAGCGTGGTGGCTGCGAACCTCGCCCGGGGCCAGTGGGCGGATATCAAAGTGACCCTCACAGGAGCCCGCGCAGGCCAGACGGCCGGCTTCTACGTGAAGATCATCGACCTCGCTCCGGATCTCTCGCGCTTCCGCCTCTACTTCACCTCGGTGACCCGCATCAACGCCTCGTTCAACGCCCTGGGGCCGACGGGCTCTCGGGCCTTTGAGGAGACCCTGGCCCGGGATTTCCCGACGGCCACAGCGGCGGACTTCGCGCCCCTGGAGGCCGGGCTGGTAGATGAGGAGACCTACGTGGAGCAGGGGCTGTTCTGGGAGGACGCCCACCATCGCATCCTGGAATACATTCTCACTGTCGCCCAGCCGGATACGGAGGTCCTCTTCCTGGGCTACCCGGTTACCGATGAGTTCTCCCATCAGTTTATGGCCCTGATCACTCCCACGGCGCCTGACGGCGCGCCGAACCCGGTCTATGACGACGCCGATCGGGATGGGGTGCCGGACGGCCGGGTGGCGATCCGGGAGGGCTTCATCCGCCGCGCCTACCAGGGGGCCGACGCCACCCTGGGGCTGGCCCGTCGCCTAATGCCTGGCGCCGCTGTCTTCGCCTCCTCAGACCACGGCTTCGCCCCCCAGTGGAAAGCGGTCAACGCCCGCCGCGTGCTGTATGAGGCCAGCGTGAAGGGCGTCTCCCTGCACGCCAGCGGGGCCACAGCTACCAGCAACTGCGCTGCGACCAGCCAAGATCTTGCTAAAGCCTGCTGGGCAGGCGGGACGGTGCAGATTTATGTCAACCCCTCGTTGCCAGCCGGAATCACCTACGAGGACGTGCGCAATGCAGCCATCGAGGCCTTTGCGAATCTGCGCGATCCGGACAACCCCACGGCGAAGGTGGTGGACCGCATTTTCCGGAAAGAGGAGCTGCGGAACCTTCCCGGCGGGGACTCCCTGCACCCCAACCGCAGCGGGGATGTGGTGGTGGTCCTCTTCCCGCCCTATCAATTCGATGCAGCCACGCCGGGCGTGAAGATCGCTGACGCTCCCTTCTTCGGACAGCACGGCTACATGCCCGACCTGGTGGATCTGGAGCACAACATCAACATGCGCGCCGTTTTCCTCGCCGCAGGGCCGGGCATTCGTCATCGCACAGTTCCGGGCGTGCGGGCAATCGATTTCGCCCCCACGATCGCCTTCTATCTGGGGATACCCGGTCCTATGAACGCCAGCGGCCGCATCCTCTACGAGATCTTCGAACGGCCTGGCCAGTGGAAGGAAATCACTGTGCTTAACATCTCCGATTACCATGGCCATCTACTCCCGCTCTCTGAGCGAGCGGACACGGTGGGCCCTTCCTTCGCCATAGGGGGAGCGGCGTTCCTGAAGGCCTGGTTCGATCGCTATCGATTGGAGGCACGGGATGGGACGATCACAGTAGCTGGTGGCGACTCGGTGGGGGCTACACCGCCGATCTCGAACTTCTTCGGCGATCGGCCAACCATTGAGATGATGAACCTCATGGGCTTCAGCGCCGATGGTCTGGGCAACCACAACTTCGATCGGGGGGCCACCTACCTGCGCACTGTGTTGATCCCTCTGGCGACCTTCCCGTATCTTTCGTCCAACATCGTCGACCGCGACACACTCCGCCCGCCGCCGGAGTGGAAGCCTTCCCACGTTTTTGAATTCGACGCAGCCAAGGTGGGGGTGGTGGGCTTCAGCAACCCGGATATTCCTCAATTGATCTTCCCTGGGCGTCTGGAAAACTTCATCGTCCTGGATCCGGTGACCACGACGCAGCAGGAGGTGGATCGGCTCCGGAGGATGGGGATCCGCACGATCATCGCCATGGGGCATCTGGGCGCCACCGGTGGGACGATCACCGCTCCTACAGGTCCCCTGATTGATTTTGCAGATGCGTTGCACGGTGTGGATGTGGTGATCGGCGATCATACGGATTTCCAGGTCAATGCAGTGCGGCCCAGCGGAGTCCTGGTGGTGGAGAATCGAAGCAAGGGAATCCGCTTCACCCGCATCCGTATCATTGTGGATGCGAACACAAAGGCTGCCATCTATAAGACGGCGGACTTTCATAAACCGTGGAACATCGGCATGGCTCCCGATCCGGCCATCCAGGCCCGGTTGGCTGAACTGCAGGCGGAGCTTGCGCCCATCCTCAACCAGGTCGTTGGCCTCTCCAAGGTCGCCATCCCGCGGGCGGACGCCTGCGGGAACCCGCTGGGCCGCACCTGTGAGTCGAGGATCGGGAACCTGGTGACGGACGCCATGCGGTTCACTTACGGGGTGGACTTCGCCGTCATCAACTCGGGCGGCCTGCGGGCGGACCTCACCCGCTCAGGCGATGTGGATGCGGGGACCGGGTTCTTCAATATCCGGCGGGGCTACATCCTGGAGGTGTTGCCCTTCGGCAACGCGGTGGTCACGCTCCAGGTCAACGGCGCCGAGCTCAAAGCCATCCTGGAGAACGGTGTCTCCCGCATGCCTTCCCCGGATGGCCGCTTCCCCCAGGTTTCCGGCCTCTGCTTCACCTATGACATCAATGCGCCGTCCGGCAGCCGGGTCATAAGCGCGGTCCGTCAGGCGGCTGACGGCTCCTGCACCGGGCCTGCGGTGGACTTCTCGTCGGCCGCGGCCTACACCATCGCCATGAACGACTTCATGGCCTCCGGGGGGGACGGCTATCCGGTGCTGATCAGCCGGGCGGCCACCCGGGAACTGATGGATCAGGTCCTGGAAGCTTACATCCAGGCCGCCAGCCCGGTGGCCCCGGCCATTCAGGGCCGCATTGTCTGCAACGGCACCGGCTGCCCCACGGTGACACCGTAGAGGGAATTCTCTGTTCGGGAAGATCATGCTCCTGGAGCTGTGCTCAGGGGCGTGCGCTCTAAGGACATTGCCTAAGGGGCCACTCCGGATGCTGAAGATCACCGGCGTGGCCCCCATTTTTTATCCCCTGGAAGCCGCTTCCCACAACCGGATCCATACTGTTCGCAGGATCCATCCCAGGACGCCCAGCCCGATCAGCAGCGCCGCGAGGAACATCCCGAAGCTTCCCCACTCGCCCCGCACCGGAACCTGCCGCAGATCCACCCATGCGCCGAGCTCGGCGGCCTGGACAACCTGGCGGGCGGTGGCGTTGCTCAGGAGGACCCCGCTCTGGAGGATCGCCAGGGCGATGGCCGTCGCCCGACCGGGCCGGGCTCGATACAGCCAGGCGGCGGCGCAGGCGATGGGCATGCTGGCCCCGGCCAGAAGCTGCAGGGCCACAGGCAGCCGATCCGTTACCATCGGAACATACTGGCTGCCGGCCAGCCCGAAGAGGCCCAGGCCGAGGGTGAAGAGAATCGGGACGAGCGGGCGGGCCTCCTCTCGAAAGCGAGGATCCTTCCGGTCGATCTCCGCAAGGAGCGTTAGGAACGCCCCCACGGTCCCCAAAGCCATCCCGGTCATCAATCCCAGGCGGAGGAGGGCCTCCCGATCCAGATAAATCGTCAAGCCGTGCACTCCGCCAGCGGAGGTGGCGATCTGGAAAAGGGCGGGCCAGCGCTCCGGCCGGGCCGTGAGGCTCATCGCGGCCGAGAACTGGAAACCGATCCAGGTGAGAAGCCCCGCGGCGATCAGGCTGGCGGCGATCCGCCAGCGCCCGAAGGCCGCCGCATAGACGGCCGTGTAGGCCATCAGGAGGAGGGGGATGATCAGGAACCAGAACCAGGCCTGCAGGATAGTGGCTGGGTAGAAGAACTGAGGATAGAGCGTCTGCAGGAAGAGCAGGGGGACGATCCCTGCGTTGATCCCGAAGGCCATGGCGAAGGGCATGACGACGAACAGGCGCTCCGAGACCCGGGGACGGCTCCGGGACAGGGCGATGGCCACTGGAAGCCCAGCGAGCCACAGGTTCATAAACACCATGTGAAGGAAAAAGCCGAACACCTTCAGGGCAAACAGATAGCCGATGGGGATCGGCATCCCCAGCGGGTCCGGTTTCGGGATCGGCGGCATCACGGTTCTCCTCCTTGCTGCAGACGGATCAGGTAAGCGATCAGGGCCTCGCGCTCCGCTTCGTTCCCCAGCCAGGGGGGCATAGCCGGGTTGGTCCGATGCAGGTGCCGGACCGCGTCCGCTAGCATCTCGGGAGTCCATGGCTGGATCAGCGGCCGCATCCCGTTGTAGCCGTCCAGCGCATGACAGGCGGAGCAGTGATACACGTAGAGGGCCTCGCCGACCCGGACCTTCTGAGGCTCCGGGAGGCGGGCCGGGTCGCGGAGTTCCTCCTCGGATAATCCCATTGTCTCCCGCAGATAGAGCTGGAGCCAGGGGGAATGAGCGATCAGGCCATCCTGCTGCAGGCGGGGGGCCTCCGCCACCCGGATGCCCGGGGAGAAAATGTAGCGTTCGATGCGGTAGGGCTTACGCGCCCCTTCGCGGAGGAACTCCCCGCTGGTGATGGCCACGATGCCGATGAGGAGCATCAGGATCGCTTCGGGCGGGTTGATCCAGCGCCCTCCGCGGAGGTAACCCAGGCCGAAAGCGGCCAGGGCGGTCAGCGTCGCGCCGAAGTTCAGCGCCGTCATGATCAGCAGGAGCGGGGCGCGGATCACGTTGAGGCGGGCGTGATCGGGGAGCACAGCGAAATACCCGATCCCGCCGATCAGGATGAGGAACATCCCGGCGATGGCCCAGCGGGAGATGCGGGGGACCAGTTCGTCCCGCAGCCCTTCGGAGGCCCGGAAGGAGAGATGCACCCCGATCCAGAGGGCGGCGATGGCGAGAGAGCCTCCGGTGCGGATCAGCACCTGGGGCAGGAAAGAGGGATTAAAGAAGGCCGCGAAGAAATTCGATTCCGGAGTCCAGCGCCCGGTGGTCAGCATGAAGGCGGTGATGCCTGTGATCAGCGCCAGGCTGAGCCAGGCGGAGGCGGCGTAGATCCATCCCATCGCCATATGTTCCCGCGGCCTCAGGCGATCCCAGAGGTAGTAAAAGGCGAAGGCGGAGACGATCTCCAGGACGAAGACCACCCATTCCGTAGCCCAACCGAAGACGAACACATGGATGAGGGCGCTGGTGCTCTCCGGCGAGGTCAGGCCAATGGTCCACCAGATCCCCACGCCGGTGATGGCCCCAAACACAATGGTCAGCAGCACGAAGAAGCGGGCCAGATCCCGCAGGTAATCCAGGGCATCCCTCCGGTTATGCCGGTAAGCCCACGCCACCCCATCGGCCAGAAGAAAGCCGCCTCCGACAGCGAACTGGGCCACGATCACATGGGGGATGGCCACCAGGGGGATCAGCATCGGAGCCGTGAGGAAGGGAACCACCCACACCGGGTATTCCATATGGACCTCCTGAGGCGATCTCTGGAATCCCGCCCACCCCTGAGGACGTTTCGACCGAAGGCGGTCGAACCCGCCCCGCCATCCTGTGGTGGCCCCCTGGTCAGGTTACATCCTCCTGGGGACCTCGTCAAAAAAGCCGCTCTATAATAGAGCAGCCACCGGTTGCGATCGCGCCCCGGGATCCCCCGGGCCCAGCCATGGAGGTCTCTCCGGATGATCTCGCTGGAGAAAGCCGCACAGCGGGGGGTGCCCAGCCTGATCTGGGGCCCAGGGCAGGCGCGCCGCCTGACGCTCATGCGGCAGTTCGCTCGCCTCGAGGACGCCCGCGTTCTGGTGGATGGATGCGGGGTCGGGATGTATGTGGAGGCTTTGCGGGCGTTCACCCCCGAGGTCTATGGGCTGGACATCGAGGAGGCATACCTGCGCGAGGCGCAGGCGCGCGGGATCCGCCTCCTGGTCGTGGCCGCCGCCGAAGCCCTCCCCTACTCCGATAACACGTTCGACGTGGTGCTTTCCCACGAGGTCATCGAGCACGTGGCCGATGACCGCCGCGCGGTGGCCGAGATGGTCCGTGTGCTGCGACCCGGCGGCCGTATCCTCCTGTTCTGTCCCAACCGCTGGTTCCCCTTTGAGACCCATGGGCACTACTGGCGAGGGCGTTACCACTTCGGGAACACCCCGCTCATCAACTACCTGCCGGACCCCTTGCGCCGGCGTCTGGCGCCTCATGTGCGGGCCTACAGCGGCCGCGCCCTGCGTCGCCTCTTCGCCGGCCTTCCTGTCCGGGTCCTCTATCACACGCGGATTTTCCCCGCCTTCGATCGGATCGAGCGGCGATATCCTGGGATGGGCCGTCTCCTGCGCCGCCTGGCCGATTTCCTCGAACACACCCCCATGAACCGATTGGGCCTTTCCCATTTTATGGTTGTGGAAAAGGTGGAACAGGACTCGCGCGGTTGAGCCTCGATGAGTAGGGCAACGGCTTGCCGTTGCCCTGCTATGGAGATGGGGCTCCCATGACCCGCACCGGCAGCTCGATGTAATCGCGCCCATCGGCCGCTCGCACTCGTTGCATGGTATCTGGATCATAGAGGACGACGATCAGTCGGCCCTCGCCGGAGAGGGGCTCGCGGAAGGCCACCGGATGGGGATCTTCGATGAATTCCCCGTAGACCCATGAGGTGGTCGGCGAAGCGCCATCGGCCGGCATCCGGTCGTCCTGACCGACCAGGCGCCCCCCGGCGTTCAGGACCTGCACCGAAACCACGTAGGGGCGTTCGATGGGATCTTCGTTGAGGGCGCGCCAGACCAGGCGGATGTTCAGGGTTTCCCCATCCCGGACGGTGGTGCGATCCAGCGAGATCCCGACCAGCTCGGCCAGGCCGGGGAAGCGCTGGCCCACCGGGATGTCATAAGGCGGCGGCTCGAACCGGCGCGGCCGCCCGGCGATTTCTATGGTTCTTAGAGGGACGCCGGGCCCGTTTCCCCATCGCAGCCACACTTCCGCCGGTCCGGCGCCCGCCTGGGGCGATATCCAGACCGCTCGCCGCTCCAGAACGGGCAGCCCGGGAATCCATCGGGAAACCGGATAGCGACCATAGCCCGGATCCCCCTCCTGGCGGCCCAGGACCTCCTCCCCGCGCCGGATCTCCAGGGACAACGGGAGATCGGGCAGGCCCGGGCGGTCTGACTGGAGCAGCAGCCACGCGCGCATGGGTTCCCCGGGAGCGAGGGGCGAAGCCGGGAGCTGGAATCCCAGGAGCTGCAGGCCGTCCCCCAGAGCCACTGGGGTCTCCAGACGAGGGATCCCCGCCATCGTCCCGTAGGGATCCGCGATGGCACGAGGCAGGCTCACGTCCACAGTGCCCAGGGTTAGGGCCCGGCCCCCGGGGTTGTGGGCCTCATCCAGGATGTCCAACCCTTTCAGGTCGGGTTCCCGATACAGCGTCACGGTCAGCGTGTAAGGCCCGGGAGGCGCGCCCAGGGGAACCGGGACCACAAAATACGTGGTGGTCTCTTCCCCGGGGGACCAGCGGGCGGTGTAGCGGTGGAGATCGTTCATGAGCATCCAGTCCATGCCGCTGACCCGCTGTCGTCCGGCGTCGAGGAGGGCGACGGCGGCTTTCAGGTTCTCCGGGATCGGTGCCGGCATCCGCCAGCGGAGGGCGACCGCCACCCCTTCCCCGGCATGTGCCTCGGTCTCCATGAAGACCCCGGATAGCCACAGGCGATCCCCGAAGTTGATCGAGACCGGTCGCAGCGGCGGCATCGCCACCGCGCGCTCCAGTTCATAGACCCACAGGGTGTAGCCGGTGAACTCCCGGTGATCGATCAGCCGGCCGGCGTATTCCAGCAGGAACGGAATGAAGCGCTTGTCATCGGTCACCGAACGGAACCAGTGGAGCAGGAAGACCCGCCGCTTGCCTGCGGTGATCGCCTGGAGCTCGGCCAGGCCTTCCGCCTCCCGGCCTCGCATCTTGATCCCCTGGATCGGGGAGGGCCCGGTGTAATATTGTTGCAACGTGTATTCCTCGGAATCCACCACGATGGCGTCATCCGGGGTCGTGACCGCGCTCAGATAGGCCGCTACTCCTCGCACATCCTCCCGGAAGAAGGCTGGATCATAGTAGACGATCCAGAGCCCCTGCAGGAAGGTTGCCCCGATGGCCAGGGCCAGCGCTGCGGTCAGGGCCCGGCCGGGCAGGCGCCAGGGGGGGCGTTCCCTCCAGAGCATCGCCATCAGGAAGGCATCGGTGAGCAGGAGGGCCGGGGTGAGCATCAGGATATAGCGGGGGTGGACGATGGGTTTCCACCGGGTGATGCCGAAGACCAGCAGCAGGGGAAGGGCGAAGGCCCCCAGCCACATGGCAGGGCGGATGGGAACCGGCGGATGGCGGCGCCACGTGGCCAGCCCGGCGAGCGCCAGCGCACCGGCGAAGGCGATTCCATAAGCGGCCGAGGCGGCCACAAACCCGGGTCGCGGCGGCGGCTCGCCCATCTTCCCCAGGACCTCCCGGATGCCGATGTTGAAGAAATGCCAGGTCAGCGAGAGGAACTCGAACAGCGTGGGGAAGGCGGCTCGCTCGTCGCTGTGCTGGCCTGTCTGGCGGTAGGCGGGGGGCAACCAGGGTCCGTAAGCGAGGACCACCAGCGCCTGGGTGAGGGCCCAGCGGCGGAAATTCCAGCGACGATCTTCGATGGGCTGGCGCAGGAGCAGGAAAAGGGCAGCCAGGTTCAGGAAGAGGATGGCGACCACGGAGAAGTAGTGCGTATACATCATCGCCGCCTCCGTGAGGCCCATGGCCGTCAGGAGGCCGGGGGGCCAGCGCTGGGCGTCCATCAGGCGGCCGAGGAGGAAAAGGGCGAAAAGATACTCCAGGGCGAACAGCGTATACATTCGGGTTTCCTGGGAATAATACACATAAGCGGGGGCCAGCACCGCCAGCCCGGCGGCCAGGAGCCCCACGGCGCGCCCCGCTCCCTCCCGGCCGACCCGATAGAGCAGGGGGAGCATCAGGATCCCAAAGATCGTGGAGAGGAAACGGGTGGTGAACTCGGTGTAACCGACGAACGTCCCCCAGATGGAGAGCAGGATGTAGTAAAGGGGGGGATGGATATCCACCGCCGTCATCCGGATGGCGGTCAGGATGCCGTGACGGGCCAGATAGGTGCTGTAACCTTCATCCCACCACCAGCTCTGGACGGCGATCCGATGGAGCCGGAGGGCGAAGGCCAGCAGGATCATCAGGATCAGCCATCGGTCGATTCGAACGCCGCGTCGCATCGGTGGCTCTCGTCCCTTCTATGGATCTGGGAAACGCCTCGCTCTGGAACGGTTTCCGAACCCTCATGGTAAGCGGTCTTCTTCCCTCTGGCGAATCGTTGTAAGCTCCCCCCGTTTGAACCCCAGGGCAGGGCGCTCTGAAGGTCTCCCCTCGATGGCCCAAAGAAATGTGGAGTGGGACAAAAGTCCTATTCGCAAAGAAGGTTTCTCGGTTATTATAAATTCAAAACAACTTGTTGCTTGTTTTGTGATTGCTCTGAGCTCTTTGTGCTTTTCATCTCAGCTGTCGGATCGCACGTTCTGCGCTTGACCGGGGTTCCCGCGACGCGCCTGCTGGTGCCTTCGAGATGATCTGCCTCGTTGCCTGATAGGGACTTTTGGGGCCATAGGGAGCCAGGAAGGCAACGGGTGTGTTCGGGGAGTCCCCTTTCCCCAGAGCGGCGGGGAGAAAGGCGGAGGGATCGTCTCCCTCTCCCCATGCCAGCAACAAAAGCCTTTCGGTCATGGAGGGCGGAGTGATGGCCACCTTGCTGGTGATCGATGATGACCGGGAGTTTGTGGAGCTGCTCCGCAAGCGCCTGGAGGGAGCTGGCTATCGGCTCCTGATCGCTCTGGATGGGGAAACGGGCCTTCGGATGCTGGAAACCGAGCGCCCGGATCTGGTGATCCTGGACATTATGATGCCCGGGATGGATGGCTGGGAGGTTTGCAGACGGATCCGGCAGATCTCCACGGTTCCCATCCTGATGCTGACGGCCAAGGGGATGACCACGGATGTGGTGTATGGCCTGGAGCTGGGGGCGGATGATTACGTCACCAAGCCCTTCCAGGCGGATGTCCTCCTGGCCCGGATCCGGGCGCTCCTGCGGCGCGCAAGCGCTCGGGCGCTGCCCGAGCAAGGGGTCTACCGCTGTGGGGAGATCGTGCTGGATCTGGATCAGCACACGGTGACCGTTGCGGGGCGGCCGGTGTCGCTTACCCCGCTCGAGTTCCGGCTGCTGAGCGTGATGATGCGGAATCCCGGGCGCCTGCTTCCCCACCGGTATCTCCTCACTCAGGTCTGGGGGCCGGAATACGCCGAGGACATCGATAACCTCAAGCTTTACATTCATTACCTCCGTCAGAAGATCGAGCCGGATCCTCGACACCCACGGTATATTTTGACGGAATGGGGGATCGGATATCGGTTCCAGTGTGATTAACGCGCCAACCTGGCAAGGGACACCGTTGATTTCCCTATCCAGCGCGCCCCAGCAACGGAGGGGGTTCGGGCCGGTGCGGAAATCCGCCCGAACCCCCTCTTTTTTGCCCCTTGAGAGATCAGCAGGGGGCGTGGTCTTCTAAATGAATTCAAACCAAAATCTTCACCTTTTCAAACTTCTCTCCGTTACAGTGTTGAAGAACGAAAGGCCAGGCGCTCAAAAGGCGACCTCTGGATCGTTCCCGAACCGATCGCCTGGCCGCGTTGCGTGATGGATGCTGCGATCACCAGGAGCGGAGGAGGACCGGATGGCCCAGCCGCTGGATTCCCCGAGAGACCGGCCGGAGGATCGTGCGGAAGTGCGGATCCTGGTCGTGGATCCCAGCCCGGAGATACGGCGCCTGCTGCAGCAGGAATTCAGCGCAGGGCAGATGTCGGTGTTCGTCGCCGCCCGTCCCTCGGAAGCGCTGGCGCTGGTCCCGGTGGTGACCCCCGATGTGATCCTCACCGAGCTGGCCTTTCCGGATCACGATGGCTTCCGGTTCTGTCAGCAGCTCCGCGCCATGACCTCCAGCCCCATCCTGGTGATCTCCGCGGTTCGCTCCGATCGGGACATCATCCACGCCTTCGATATGGGGGTGGACGATTTCATTCCCAAACCCTTTGCCTTCGCTGAGCTCCGGGCGCGGGTGCAGGCCCATCTGCGCCGCTACCACTGGCGGGGGAAACAGGGGACGATCACCTATTACGCGGATGAGCACCTGGTGATCGATCTGCGGCTTCAGGAGGTGCGGGTCCGCGGGCAACGGGTTCGGATGTCCCGGATCGAATACCGGCTGCTGGCATGCTTGCTGGAGAACGCGGGCCGCGTGGTCCCGCACGAGGCGCTGCTCCGGGCCGGGTGGGAGGATCAGGGGTGGGACCCTCACTACCTGAAGCTCTATATCCGCCACCTGCGAAATAAGATCGAGCCCGACCCTTACCGGCCTCGCTATATCGTGACGGTGTGGGGGGTGGGCTATCGTTTCTGTCCGCAATCTTCCCCATTGGCCTCGGTCGAGAGGATGTCGATGGATGGATAGCATGACTCGCTCAGGAGGCGAAGCCATGAAATGTCTGGTCACCGGGGGGGCGGGGTTTATCGGCTCTCATGTGGTGGATGCGCTGATCGAGGATGGCCACGAGGTGGTGGTGGTGGACAATCTGAGCACGGGGCGGCGGGAGAATCTAAACCCGCGGGCGCGGTTTTATGAAGTCGACATCCGCAGCCCGGCCCTGGCGGAGGTGTTCGAGCGGGAGCGGCCAGAGGTGGTCAATCACCATGCAGCCCAGATGAGCGTGCGGGTTTCCATGGCCGATCCCATGTATGACGCCGATGTGAACGTCCTGGGCTCCCTGAACCTGATCCGCCTCTCCCTGCGGTATGGGGTGAAGAAGTTCATTTACATTTCCAGCGGGGGCGCGGTCTATGGAGAGCCGGTTTACCTGCCGTGCGATGAGGACCATCCGATCCGTCCCCTCTGCCCGTATGGGGTGACCAAGTTCATCGTGGAGCAATATCTGGCGCTCTTCCATCAGCATTACGGGCTCCGCTACACGGTGTTGCGCTATCCCAATGTGTATGGGCCGCGGCAGGACCCGAACGGCGAGGCAGGGGTGGTGGCGATTTTCATCGGGCGGATGCTCCGGGGGGAGCCGGTGGTGATCCATGGGACGGGGGAGCAGATGCGGGATTTCGTGTATGTGGAAGATGTGGTGGCGGCGAACCGGATGGCGCTGGAGGACGGGGGGGCGGGGGTGTTCAACCTGGGAAGCGGACGGGGTACAACAGTGAACGAGATCTTTCGGATGCTGGCCGCGATCACGGGCTATCGGTGGGAGCCCATCTATGGCCCGCCGAAGGTGGGGGAGACGTTCCGCATCTATCTGAAGGCGGATCGTGTGTATCGGGCCTGGGGTTGGCGGCCACGGGTGGATCTGGAGGAGGGGCTGGAGCGGACCGTCGCCTTTTTCCGGGATCGGCTCCGATGAGGGTCAGTGGCCCAGTGATGTGCCTTCACGTGTTTCCAGGGGATCCGGGGTGGAAGGGGCGCAGCGGATCCCTCGGGAGGCTGAGCGGAGCGTTGAAGGCACCCCGCCTGACCCTTCTATCTCCCTGAGGAAAACCCAAATGGAGCGCTTGCAACCTTATCTGGATGCTCTCCGCCGCTGGTGGTGGTTCCCGGTGCTGTGCGCGGTGCTGGCGGGAGCCGGCGGCTATTTCTACACCCGACAGCAGCGGCCGGTGTATGCCGCCCGGGTGACCCTGATGGTGGGCTCCAGCATCACCAGCCCCAGCCCGGATCCGCAGGAGATCGGCCTGAGCCGCACGCTGGCCCAGATCTACGGGGAGATGGCCCGCCGGCGGCCGGTGCTGGAACAAACCATCAAGCGGCTGAAGCTGGATCTTTCGCCGGATGCCCTGGCCCGCGCGGTGGAGACCCGGGTGGTGTTCAATGCCGCTCTCCTGGAGATCTACGTTTATGACTTCGACCCGGATCGGGCGGCGGCGCTGGCCAATGCCCTGGCCCAGACCCTGATCGAACAGGCTCCGGGGGCGCGCTCTCAGGCGGACGAGCCGTTCCTGCGCGGCCAGCTGGCCGATGTCCAGGCGAAGATCGAGGAGGTGGACCAGCGGATCCAGGAACTGCGGCGTCGCATGGAGACGATGACCTCGGCGGCGGAGCTGCGAGAGGCCCAGGATCAGCTTCAGGCCATGGAGCAGCTGAAGCGGGATTACCAGCAGACGTATGCGCAGCTGGTCTCGGTCATCAGCCAGGGGCGGGTGAACACCCTCAGCGTGCTGGAGCCGGCCCTTCCGCCCACGCGCCCCGTTTCCCCCAGTCTGCCGCGCAATCTGGCCCTCTCCGGGGGAGCCGGATTGCTCCTCAGTCTCAGCGTGCTGATGGCCCTGGAGCTGTTCATGGGCCGGGCGGTGCGCTGGGACGGCAGCCTGACGATGTTCAATTTCCCCGTTCTGGGCGTCCTTCCCCACTGGCGCAACCGGAAGGACCCGTTGATCGTTCGCGCCGCGCCGGACTCCGCGGAAGCGGAGGCGGTGCGCTCCCTTCGCCTTCGGATCATGCAGATGCTGCAGGGAAACTCCCCCCGGACCCTGCTGGTCACCAGCCCCATGCCGGAGGACGGCAAGTCCTTTGTGGCCAGCAATCTGGCGATGGCGATGGGGGAGGCGGGATTGCGGACGGTGCTGGTCGAGGCAGATCTGCGAGGGGGCACAGTCGCTCTTCTGGCCCCGGAGGAGATCCGTGGGGGCATCGTCGATTACCTGGAAGGGAAGGTGGACACGACGGACCTGGAGGCCCTGCTCCTTCCGGTAGATGGCAGGTTCTCGATTCTTCCCCTCGGAGGGATCCCGCGGGATCCCGGGTTGTTGCTCAGCTCACCCCGATGGCGATCTCTTCTGGACCAGCTGCGGGCGCGTTATGAGGTGGTGATCCTGGATGCGCCCCCCACGCTGTTCCTGGCGGAGCTCGAGCTCCTGGCCCGGACTGCAGATGGCATCCTCCTGGTGATCCGGGATGGAGAGACGCCTCGACGGCTGGTCAGACAGGCCCGGTATGCCCTGCGGGGTCAGCGGATCCTGGGGATTGTGGTCAACGACATCCCGCGCCGCAAGCTGGGGCCGGGCTATGGCTATGCTTATGGGGGTTATCGCTACGATCGCAGGTCGCCCCAGAAATCTGCAGCCTCCAGGGTGCTCCAGGCATGGCGTGAGGGGATCTCCCGGGGGATCCAGACGTGGCGGGCCAGGCGCCCGGTGCCATCGGCGCAGGAGCCCTATCCGCCGGCCTGGCCGCTTCCACCGCGCCATGAGCGGGAGCGGATGGTTCGACAATTCTCTCGGCCTCTGGTGAGGCCCTCGCCGCCTGTCCCACCTCCTCCTGCGCCGCCCGCGCAGCCGGCTGAGGCGCCGGAGATCGCTCCGGTGGAGGAACCCACCGGGATCCCGGAGGGGAGCGGACCCTTCATCGGGGCTTTCCTTCCCGAGGAAGAGCCGGGTCTGGAAACCGCGCCGCCGTCGCTTTCGGAGGATTCCCAGGCCGGGCGTCCTTCGGCCCCTCCGTTTGTAGAGATCGATCCCGAGCTGCTGGCGGAAGTTTCGAAGTGGCTGACCACGCTTGCCCCTGCCGAGGAGGAACTGTCTGCCTCCGCCGACAGCTCGGAGACAACGGAGGAGCGATCCGGATGAGCGCGCTGGCCGTCACCGTCCTTCGGAACACCATGTTCGGGCTGGGTGGGCGCCTCGCGGTGAAGATCCTGGCTTTCGCGTTCTCCGTATGGGTGGTGCGGCGCCTGGGCCAGGAAGACTTTGGATTGTATGCAACGGCCCTGGCCTATGTGACCGCTTTCGCGATTTTCTCCGACTGGGGGCTGGCCCCCTATCTGGTCCGAGAGATCGCCCGGGATCGGGGGCGGGCTGGCGAGCTGGTGGGGAATGCGATGGCCCTCCGGTTTCTGCTCGCCCTCGGAACCATCGGGCTCATTTTGGGGTTGGCGCAATGGAACGGGCAGCCGATGTTTTTGCTGGGAGGTATCGCCCTCGCCTCGCTCTCGCTTCTCCTGTATGCCTTCCAGGGACCTCTGGAAGCGGCCCTGCAGGGGGCGCGTCGGCTGGATTGGATCTCGGCGGCCGGCGTGCTGCAGCAGCTGGTCTTCGTGGTCCTGGGCGCGCTCGCCCTTTGGTCCGGTGTAGGCTTCTATGGATTGATCGGCGCCTCTCTGGTCGGAACCGCCGCGGCGCTGGCCCTGACCGCCTGGGCCGCTCGCGCTCTGGGCCTCCTGATCGTTCAACGCCCGCGATGGCGCCTCTGGCCCCTCCTGCTGCGCGCCGGCCTTCCCTTCGGCCTGATCGGCCTGGCGGTTAATCTTTCCTATAAAGTGGATACCATCCTGCTCAGCATCTGGTGGCCGGCGGGGGTCGTCGGCTGGTATAACGCGGCTTATAATCTGATCTTCTCGATCGCCATCCTCTCCAACGCCGCCAACGTCGCGCTCTATCCTTCGATGGCCGCCCTCTCGGATCCGGAGGCCCTGGCCTCGGTGGTCCGTCGTGCGATGGGGTATCTATGGCTGCTTTCCATTCCCTTTACGGTGGGAGGATGGGTGCTGGGGGATCGCCTGATCCCCGCCCTTTACGGCCCCTCGTTTGCTCCCTCCGTCCCAGCCTTCCACATCCTGATTGGGGTCGTTCCGTTGATGTTCCTCTCGGAATATCTGGGCTATGTGATCCTGGTCCGGAACCGGGAGTGGTTGGTGGCGCGTTCCCTGATCCTGAGCACCTCGTTTAACGTCGCGTTGAATCTCTTTATGATCCCCCGTTACGGCCTGATGGCCGCTGCCTGGATCACCCTGTTCACGGAGCTCCTGCTGGTCGGGCAATACATTACCCTTCTTCGTTTGTGGCGAGGGCTGGCGTTCGATTCTTTCGGGAAGCCGATGCTGGCCGCCGGGGCGATGGGGGGGATCCTCTGGATCTTGAAGGGATTTCCCCTACCGGTGTTGCTGGCCCTCGGCGCGCTGGTGTATGGCCTGGCGTTGTGGGGACTGGGGGCTGTGGGATCGGCGGAATGGCAGTTCCTTCGACGGATGGCGCAGCGAACGCCTGCATCCGGCGAGGTGGGTTGAGCCATGCGGATCGCCCTGGCCGCGCCGCACTATCCGCCGCGCAACATCGGGGGTGTGGAGTTCTATGTCCAATCCCTGGCCCGGTGGCTGCATCAGCAGGGCCACCGGGTGGAAGTGATCGCTGTCGAACGGATCGAATACGGGCCGTTTCCCCGGGTGACCGCGCGGGTCGATCGATCAGAGGGATTCCCGGTGCACTGGCTGACCGTGCGCTGGCGGAAGGGCCCGCTGGGGTTGCGGGATCGCTTCGACAATCCGGCGATGCAGCTGTGGTTCCAGGCGTATTTCCACAGCTGCAGCCCGGATGTGTTCCATCTGCACAGCGGGTATCTCCTGACCGTCGCCCCGTTGCGAGCGGCCAGGAAAGCCGGGGTCCCCACGGTGGTCTCGCTTCATGATTTCTGGTTCCTGTGCGCTCATCACACGCTGTTGCGGCCCAGCGGGCAGGTCTGCCCGGGGCCGGAGGATCCGGCTGGCTGCGCATATTGCTGGCTCAGCCAGGGCCGTCGCTACCGATGGCTGGAGCAAGGGCTGGCGCGTCTCGGCGTGGGATCTCCCCATCGGCAAGCCGGGCGTTTCCTGCGACTGTGGCCGTTCTTCCGGCCGTGGGCTCAGGTTATGGAAACGCGGCGGCGTACCACGATGGCGGAGCTGAATCAGGTGCGCGAGATCCATAGCCCTTCGCGTTTCCTGATCCGCCTTCACCAGGCTTTCGGGATGCGCATGGATCGTATTCGTATCATCCCTAATTTTGCTCCTCCAGATCTGAGGCCATCTTCTTCGCCTCGAGAGCGAAAAGATACCGGTGAAGTCCACGTGATATACATCGGTCAAGTTGCTCCTCACAAAGGAGTTCATGTTTTGATGGATGGGGTGCAACGGGCGAAGGATCGTCTCGGCATAGATGAGGCGGGCATGTTGCGGTTGACGATCTATGGGGACCTCCAGGCGTTCCCGGCTTATCGCCGCTTGCTGGAACAGAAGATCGGGGGGGACTCCACCATCCGGCTGGCCGGGATCCTTCCCCGGGAGCGGTTGGGGGAGGCGCTGATAGCGGCGGACTGGCTGGCCCTGCCGTCGATCTGGCTGGAGAACAGCCCCATGGTTGTCCTGGAAGCCCTGGCCACAGGGGTTCCCGTCCTGGCCAGTGCGGTGGGGGGGATCCCGGAGGTGGTCCGCCATGGGGAGAACGGATGGCTGGTGCCTCCCGGGGATCCAGAGGCCATTGCCCGGGCACTGATCCGATCCGTCCGGGAGCGGGAATGGCTGGAGCAGTTGCGCATGCGCGCAAAGCCGGTCTTCCCTTTCGAGCAGGCGATGTCCGCCTGGATCGCGCTGTATTCGGAGATCGCGGGGAAGGTCCGGGTCCCCGGGACGGCGGAAGAGGCGGTGGCCCATGAACCGATCTGAGGCGCAACCCATGGGAGGGGTTCTGGTCGCCGTCCTGACCTATAACCGCCTGCATGACACCCTCGCCTGCCTGGAATCGGTCCGGCAGCTGGAGGGACCGGTGGGAGCCATCGTGGCCCTGGATAACGGCTCCACCGATGGGACGCCGGAGGCGATCCGCCGGGCGTTCCCCGAGGTCCAGGTCTGGGAGCTGGGGGACAACCTGGGCTACGCGGCGGGGAACAATCGGGCCCTCCGTATGGCGCTGGAGCAGGGGATGGAAGGGGTGTTCCTCCTGAACAATGACACGCTGGTGGATGCCGGATGTCTGGTCGCAATGCTGGAGACGGCGCGATCCGCGCCCCATATCGGGGCAGTGGGGCCGTTGGTGTGGGCATGGCCTCCCTCCCAGGGGATCTGGGCGCTGGGCGGGGAGATCCACTGGCGCCGGGCCTACACGACTCATCGAGAAGCCGGGCGCGCGGAGCCCTCCCGGCGCGATCCCCATCCGGTGGATTTCGTTCCTGGCTGCGGGATGCTGCTGCTGTGCGAGGCGCTGGAGGCGGTGGGGGGCTTCGATGAGCGATATTTCATGTATTGGGAAGAGGCCGACTGGTGTCAGCGGGCGCGCCGCGCTGGGTTCTCCATCCAGGTGGATCCCCGGGCGCAGATGTGGCACAAGGCTCCCCTTCACCCAGAAGATCTCCCTCCCGCGACGCTCTATTACATGACCCGAAATCGATTGCTCTTCTTCTGGGAGCATGGGGGATCCATGGGACGATGGATAGCGCTCCTCCATGCGGTTCACGGCGCGATCCGCCTGGCGCGGAGGTATGAACGGGAAGATCAGCCTTCCCATGCCCAGGCCGTCTGGGAGGGGCTCTATGATTTCTTCGCCCGCCGGTGGGGGGCGTGGGGGAGCGAAACGGCTTCGTGGAAAACCGGAAAGGAGGCGCTGTGGCCCGTATCCTCTGGGTAATGGGCTGGTTTCCCCTGCCGCCCGATAAAGGGGTGCGGATCCGGCTTTCCCAGCTCCTGGACACCCTGGCCCCTCGCCATCGGCTGACTCTGGTGGTGCTGGCGGATCCGGAGGCGGAAATCGAACGCTACCAGGGGGAGCTGGCCGCCCGATGCGAGGCGCTTTACATCTTTCCGCGTCGCGAGTTCCAGCCGACCCGCTGGCGGGCGATCCGGGGGTTCCTTTCCTCCACGCCCCGCTGGCTGATCGATGTGGATCTGCCGGAGGTCCATGCGCGGGTGCGCCATCTCTGCGCCGAGCGGGCGTTCGATCTCATCATCGCCTCCCAGCTTCCATCCGCCCGCTATGTCCGAGCCCTGGATGGTGTCCCGAAGATCCTGGACGAGGTCGAGAGCGGGTTGTTCCTGGATCAGGTTCGCCTGGCTCGGGATTCGCTCCGGCGGGCGCGGCGGTGGCTGATGTGGTGGAAGTATGCCCGGTTCCTGCGGGATCTGGCGCGCGACTTCACGGTGTGCACGGTGGTCTCGGAGGTGGAAGCGCGGATCCTTCGGGGGATCGCGCCGCATGCTCGCGTGGCGGTCATCCCCAACGGGATCGATCTCCGGCGATATAGGGGAGTGGAAGCGCCTCCCGAGCCGGATACCCTCATCTTCACGGGGGCGCCGACTTACTGGGCGAACCGGGATGCGCTCGTCTTCTTCGCCGAAGCCATCTGGCCGGAGATCCATCGCTGCCGCCCATCGACCCGGTTGTGGATCACAGGGCGGCTTCCGGAGGGCACCCCGCTCCCCCATCCGCCCGGATGGATCTACACCGGCTATGTGTCGGATATCCGGCTGTGGATCGCTCGCGCCTGGGCGATGGTGGCGCCGTTGCGGTTCGGTGGAGGGACCCGGTTGAAGATCCTGGAGGCCATGGCCCTGGGGACGCCGGTGGTCTCGACCCCGAAGGGGACGGAAGGGCTGGCGTTTCGAAGGGAAGGGGCGGTGACCATTGCAGAGGACCCCCGGGATTTCGCCCGGGCTGTCCTCGCCCTGCTGGACGATCCGGACCAGCGGATGCGGCAGGGACAGATCGCCCGGGAGGCGGTTGAGGATTACGACTGGGCGCGGATCGGGGAGCGCTATCTTCAGCTGGTGGAGAGGACGATCCATGAGCGGGATCGCATGGCCGCGATCGCCTGACCGGGGGTCCCGATGGTGGGATCGGATTTCCCCTGCGGTCTGGGGGGCCGGATCTGGGCTTCTCCTGGCGCCCCTGATCGGGGTTCTGGTGCTCACCTCCCGGGGTCAGTGGGTCGCGATCGGGCTGCTGGGGGTGCTTGGGTTTCCGATCCTGCTCTTCCTCAGCCGCTACACCGTGGAGATCATCCTGTTCGCTTCGCTCTTTGTTCCCTTCACGATCTCCACGGGCTCTCAGAGCCCCATTGTGGCCAGCTTGCTCCTCACCGCCCTCTTCGGGGGGATCTGGCTGCTCCGGCGGGTGTTCGAGCGGGAGAAAGAGCACTGGCCCAAAGCCCCCGCGGTTGTTCCGCTGCTGGGGTTCATAGGGGTTTCCGTGATCTCGTTTTTCTGGAGCGAGATCTGGCGGGATCCGATGATCCCATCCTGGTTTCTGTATCGGGCGCGGCTGGGGGGGTTGGGGGTGATGGTGCTTTCGCCCCTGGCCCTCTGGCTGGCCGCCGCCCACCTGCGCCACCCCCGGCAGATGGATCGGCTGGTGGGGATGTTCCTGATCGCCGGCGCGCTGGGGGCGATCCAGATCCTGGCCGGGCAGCCATTATTCCCCTTTCTGAACACGGGGGGGCTGTTCCCCCTTTGGCTGTTCAGCTTCGGCGTGGCCTTTCTGGTGTTCCGGCCGATGGCGGCCTGGCTTCGCCTGGGGCTCGGGCTCATGCTGGGGATCTGGGGGTGGTATGTCCTGGTCCCCGGGATCTCCTGGATCAGCGGCTGGTTGCCGCCGATCATCGCCCTCCTGGTGGTCGTGTGGCTTCGATCCCGACGGCTTTTTGCTCTGGTGTTCGGCGTGTTGCTGTTGCTGACCGTGATCTACTGGGGGCCGCTTCAGTTCTGGATGTTCGATTACAACTACCAGACCAGTGGGGTAACCCGCCTGGAGGCATGGCTTCGGAACTGGCAGGTGACCCGGGAGCATTTGCTGTTCGGGACGGGGCCGGCGGGATATGCCGCCTATTACATGACGTATTTCCCGGACCAGGCGATGGCCACCCACAACAACTATCTGGATGTCCTGGCGCAGACCGGCCTGATCGGCATGGGGTTTTTCCTCTGGTTCCTGGCGGCTCTGGGACGGGAGGTCTATCAGATCTGGCGCTGGGTCCGTGCGTCTGATCACCAGGCGCGCGCTCTGGTTGCCGGGCTGATGGGAGGGTTCACCGGGCTGCTGGTGGCGATGGGTCTGGGGGACTGGTTCCTTCCGTTCCCTTACACGCAAACGATTGCCGGCTATCGCTATACCGTGTGGGGATGGATTTTCGCCGGGGCGGCGGTGGCGATGGGACGCTATTATCGGAGCCTCCGGCTGCAGCTCTTCTATGCGGCGTCCATCCGGGGAAGCCAGGAGTTGCGCAACCGGTTGCCTCCTGGTGACCTGAGGGCTCGCGGCCGATTCGAGCCCAGCGGCGTCCACTCTGGATGAGGATGAAAAGGGGCGTTATGAGACCGATGGTCTCTGTGATCCTGGTCACCTACAACACGCGGGAGCTCCTGGCCCGCTGCCTGGAGGCCCTCCCCGCGGCGCTGACAGGAATCCCCTACGAGATCTGGGTGGTGGACAACGGTTCCACGGATGATACCCTGGCCTGGCTGCAGACCCACTATCCGCAGATCCAGATCCTGAGCAATCCGAGCAATCGGGGGTTTGCGGCGGCGAACAACCAGGCCATGGCCCGGGCTCAGGGTCGCTATTTCCTGCTGCTGAACACCGACACGATCCCGCGCCCGGGGGCTCTCGCCGCGCTGGTGCATTATCTGGAGGAGCATCCGGAAATCGGGATAGCAGGGGGAAGTCTCCTGAACCCGGACGGCAGCCCGCAGGGATGCGCTGCCGATTTCCCCACCCTGGGGACGGAGCTGCTTTTGCTGACGGGTCCAATCGGGCGCTGGCTCCGCGGCCCGCATTTCCCCTTTCATCCTCCGGCGGAGTCCCCAAAGCCGGTGGACTGGGTTTCGGGGGCGTGTCTCCTTGTCCGCCGGGAGGTGGTGGAGGCCATCGGGGGTCTGGACGAAGGTTATTTTATGTATGGGGAAGAGGTGGACTGGTGCTGGCGGGCCCGGCGGGCCGGCTGGCAGGTCGCCGTCGTCCCCCAGGCCCGGGTGATCCATCTGGGGAGCGCGACGGCCCGTCGGATGGACGGCATGCGCCGGCGGTGGCTGTATGCCGGCAAGGCGCGCTTCCTCCGTCGGGCCCGGGGTCCTCTGATTGCCGCGCTTTACCAGGCAGCGGTCTGGCTCATCACGCTTCTCAAATGGTTGGGGATGACCCTTCTCGGGCGCCGGGAGCAGGCCGCCGCTTACGGCGCGGTGATCCATCCGGAAGGGTGGCTTCGCTGGGCCCGCATCTTCTTCACACCCACCGCTGGCCTTCTCTTCATGCTCCTTTTTCTGAGCACGATCTACACCTTCCCTCGCTGGGCGGACTGGAATCAGAATTCCCGCCTGGATCTGGTGCTGGCCCTGGTGGAGCAGGGGACGTTTCGCATTGATGCCTTCGTGGAGAACACCGGGGATTACGCAGTGGTCGGGGGGCATTTCTACAGCGACAAAGCGCCGGGCCTGGCTTTCGCGGCCGTTCCGGTGTATGCGCTCCTCCATCAGGCCCTGGTGCACCCGCTGGCCGCCCCGCTCGCCCGGTATCTGGAGGGATCGGCAGCCTTCCGAGCCACGCTGAATCCAGCTGGCACCGGAGTTTCCCCCTGGAAAGTTCGCCTTGCCATTGCCCTGGTGGTTCTGAGCGCCCTGGTGGTCGCCTTCCCCTCTGCCGCGATTGGGATCTGGCTCCACGGGCTCTTGCGCGAGCGGTTCGGGTCCCACCCGGTGTCCTGGATCCTGCCCATGGTCTATGGGCTCGGGACGCCAGCCTTCGCGTATGCGAACCTCTTTGTGAGCCATCAATTCGTGGCCGCTCTGCTGATGGCCGCCTTCGCCCTCGCCTGGGGGATCCGACGGGGACTCCTCGGGGATGGCGGGCGGATCCCTCTGGGCTTTCTGTTGGCCTACGCCGTGATCTCCGAGTATCCGGCGATCCTCATCGCCGCGGGGATCGCGGTGTATAGCCTGTGGGGACAGGGGGGTTCTCCCCGCCGCATTGCGCGATGGACGCTGATGATGGCGCTGGGCGGCGCTATCCCTCTTCTGCTCGCCGCCTGGCATAACGCCGTGGTGTTCGGCTCCCCCTTCCGGCTGGGTTACGCCTATTCCGCCCTCTGGCAGGACGTCCATCGGCAGGGGTTTTTCAGCCTGCGAGGGCCTTCCCTGGAGGCCCTGTGGGGGATCACCTTCAACCCGTATCGCGGGCTGTTCTTCCGATCGCCTTTCCTCCTCCTCGGCTTTGTAGGGCTATGGCGGATGCTCCGGGATCCGGAGTGGCAGGCGGAAGGGTGGCTGGCGACATGGGCGGTGCTCAGTTTCATCGCCTTTAATGCGTCCTCGGTGATGTGGGACGGAGGGTTCGCGGTGGGGCCGCGCTATCTGCTGCCGATGGTGCCCTTCCTCGCCCTGGCGGCTGGATTCGCCGTTCCAGCGATCGCCCGAAGTCGCGCGGGGATCGGGCTGGTGGCCGTGCTGGGGCTCTGGAGCTTCGGGATGGTCGTTCTCGAGAGCCTGGCCGGTCAGCAGTTCCCTCAATATCAACGGTTCCCTCTGGTGGAATACGTCTGGCCCCGGTGGCAGGCGGGAGATATCGCGCGGAACTGGGGGATGCTGCTGGGGTTGCGGGGACCTTCGAGCCTGCTCCCTCTGGGGACCCTATGGGGGCTGGGCCTCGGGTGGCTCGCCCGTCCGCCTCGCCGTTTCGCAGCCGAACGCATCGGACCGCGTGTTCTGGAGGGCCGGCCGTGAACATCGCTTCGATCATCCCCATCACGAGGCTCCGGCGCTGGACGGATCGGGCCCTTGATCTGGCCCTGCGTCCCGAGGGGGTCCTGATTGCCTTAGCGGTTCTGACCCGATGGCCGTTGCGAGGCCGATGGCTCTATCACTGGGACTCGGTCAATTTCGCCCTGGCCCTGGACCACTTCGATGTGGCCCGGGGCCAGCCGCACATCCCGGGCTACCCACTCTACGTGGGGCTGGGGCGGATCAGCCGCTGGATTTTCGGGGACGCGCAGACGGCTCTGGTCGCCCTCAGCGTCGCCGGCACCGCTCTGGCTGCCGTCCTGATCTACCGGCTGGGGGCGGAATGGGTGGGGTCCGGTGCCGGGAAGTGGGCGGCGCTCTTCTGGCTGAGCAGCCCCCTGGTCTGGTTCTACGGGGAGATCGCCCTCCCCCATGCCCTGGATGCCGGGTTCGTGTTGCTGGTGGTGTGGCTGGCATGGCGGTGCGCCCGGGGGGAACGGATGCATCGCCCTCTCGCCCTGGCCCTGGCCGTGTCCTCCGGGCTGCGGCCGCAGAACCTGCTGTTCCTCGGGCCGATCTTCCTCTGGGGGCTATCTGGCCAGCGATGGCGGGCGCGGGGGGAGGCGCTGCTCTGGCTCGGCGGGTTCATCATGCTATGGCTGATCCCTCTGCTGGCCCTCAGTGGGGGGGTGGAGCGTTATCTGGAGATCTCGCGGGCCTTCAACGCCCATTTCTGGACCTCCACGCTGGTCTTCGGGCCTGGGGGCCTCTCCGCGCTCCAGCGGAATGCGGGCAAGCTGGTCGCCTACACGGCCTACGGGGTCGCCGGGGCCGGGCTGGTCCTGATTCGGGGACTTCGTGCTCTCCCCGCCGTTCTCCAGCGTCTTTCCGAGCGATGGCCGGCGGCGCTGGGGTGGGGGCTCTGGGTGACGCCCAGCCTGAGCTTCTACACGTTCATCCACATGGGGCAGCAGGGCCTGGTGCTGGTGTTCCTGCCCGCGCTGATCCTGCTGGCCGCCTGGGCAGCCGCAACGGGCGGTTCGTGGGGCCGGTGGCTGGGGGCGGCCGGGGTGCTTCTGAATGTCGGGATTTTCCTGCTGGCCCCCGAATATCCCATGGGTCTGGACGGGATCCGGTTGCTGAATCTCTCCGCCCTGAGGAATCACGACGCCGCGCTGGCGGGGCGTTTCGCCCTGCTTCACGCGCAGTTCCCCCCGGAACGAACGCTGGTGGTGGCTTCCCAGTGGCGGTTCTTTGACTTCTACGCGCCGGAATATCGGGTGCTGCCCTTCGGCCTGGAGGATCCGGCCGAGCGTCCCCGGGCGGAGCAGATTTTTACACACGAGGCATCCGGCGGGGCAGAGGCCATCGTCCTCTTCGAGCCGGAGCTGACCCGCTGGGTGCGCCCGGGATCCCGCCCGTGGCGATGGTGGGCGCACAACGGCGTGCGGCTGCCGGGTTGGGAATGGGGACCAGGCGATCGCTGGATCTACGGGCCGGAGGGATTCGGATTATTTGGGGAACCGTGAGAAAGCTCTTTTCCCAATGAGGTGGGGATGCAACTCATCGACGGATTTCGATGGTTTGCCCGGAGAAGCCAGTGGCTGGAGGTCGGGCTCTGGGCGGCGGGGATCGGGCTGGTCTCCAGCCTTCCTTACGGCGCTGGCTATCTCGCTGTGGGCCCGGAACGGCGGTTTATGGGCTTCGCCTTCAACGTCAGCGATCACGTGCAGTATTTCGCCTGGTGGCGGGCCTTTCAGCGGGGCTTTCTGGCTTCCAACCTGCTCACCCCGGAGCCGACGCCGCCCACGTATTTCAACCTGCTCTGGTGGCTCCTCGCCCGGGTTTCCCGGGTCGTCGGGTTGGGCTACGAGGCGACGTATCAGGGATTGCGCGCTCTGGCCATCCTGCTCGGGGTGGTCGTCCTGTTCCTGCTCTATCGCCGGGTGGCGCCCGCGCCCTCGAGGGCCCGGGCGATGCTGGCCATGGCGTTGCTGGGGAGCGGCTTCGCCTGGCTGCATCCCCTGGCCAAACGCCTGCAAGGGTGGATTCCCGTTCCTTCCCTGATGGCGCCTTATGTCCCTTCCATTGCGGAACCCAATACCTTCTTTTCCGCCGTCGCCTATCCCCATTTCCTGATCGCCCTGGCCTCCATCGCGGCCATTCTCTGGCTCGCCGTGGAGGGGATGGTGGCCGGCCGCTGGCGGGCCAGCCTGGGGGCCGGCCTGCTCGCGCTGTCCCTCAGCCTCCATCACACTTACGACCTGCTCACCATCGGAGCAGTCCTCGGCGGGCTGGTCCTGTGGCGCACGGCGGTGAGCCGTTCCGTCCCATGGCGCTGGATCGCCCATGCGGCCCTGGTGATGGGGATGGCCGCGCCCGGGGCGTTCTACATGGCCTGGCTGACGGGGCGGGATCCCACATGGCGGGAGGTGCTGGCCCAGTTCGTCAACGCCGGGGTGTTCACCCCGCCGCCCTTCCAGCTCCTCCTGCTTCTGGGCCTCCCGTTCCTCCTGGCCCTGATCGGCCTGGGGGATCCCCGACGCTGGCACGCCTGGACGCCGGTGGAGGCGTGGATGGGGGTGTGGTTCCTGGCCCATCTCCCGCTGGCCTACCTGCCCCTCAGCTTTCAGATCCATCTGCTGAACGGCTGGCAGGTCCCCATGGCGTACTGGGCGGTGCGCGGCGTTGAACGATGGACGCAACGGCGACCCGCCCTCACGTTCTCCCGGGCGATGCGGTGGGCTCTGCTCCTCTCCCTCCCCGCGAACCTGTATCTGCTGGGCTGGCGGGTTCTGGATCTGAGCCGGGGGCAGCCGCCTTACAGCCTGCATCGGGATGAGGTGGCCGCCCTGGACTGGGTGGCGGAGCACGGTTGCGAAGGGGGCGTGGTGATGGCCCCCGAGGCGGTGGGCGCTTTCGTGCCGATGTGGACGGGATGCCGCGCGTTTCTCGCCCACTGGACGGGAACTTTGCGGTTCTTCGAGCGGCGGGAGCAAACCCGGGCGTTCTACAGCCCGGCGATGGAAGAGGCGGAGCGGCGGGCTCTGGTGCAGCAATATGGGATCACTTATGTGATCGTGGGAGCTGATCGTGAGCGGGCGGATGGGGGGATCGAGGAAACGCCGTGGCTGGTGCCGGTTTTCCGGCGTCCGAACGCGAAGGTGCTGGCGGTGCGTATGAACGTATCGAGATCCCAACCGGATGGCCCGCGATGAAGCGATGGAAACCGGTTTGGGCTGGGGCGATCGGGATCCTCGGGCTCAGCGCCCTGGCCTTCTACCGCCTGACCCTCTACCCGCCGACATGGTTCGATGAGGGATCCCATCTGCACGTGCCCAAGGCGCTGGTCCGCTGGGGCGTCTATGCCGATTACAGCAGCGAGGGCTTTCGGTTCTCCGGGCCGATTTTCGGCGTGGGGCCCACCGTGCTGGTGCCGATCGCCGGGGCCTTCCGCCTCTTTGGGATCGATCTGTGGTCCGCGCGATGGGTTATGGTGGGCTACCTCCTGCTGGGCGTCAGCCTTTTCAGCGCGGTGGCCCGTCGCTGGGTGCCGGGGTGGGGGGCGGCCTTCGCGACGCTCTGGTTCACGTTCGCCCGCAGCCTGGATACGCTGACGCTGGGCCGCCAGGTGCTGGGGGAGGTGCCCGGGATGGCCTTTCTCGCCCTGGGGCTGATCGGCTGGGCCCGGATGGCCCGGGGCCAGAAGGGAGGGCTGATCCTGGCCGGCCTGGGCTTCGGCTTGGCCATGATCACAAAGAACCAGTGGGGGCTTTTCCTGATCCCGGCTTTGATCGCGATGGCCCTCCTGGGGAGGGGGTTCTACCGGGATCCATCGTGGGCGGGGAACCTGGTCGCCGCGGGGGTGGCCGTCGGGCTGTGGGGCGTGTGGCAGGGGATTCTGTGGGGGGCGCTGATCCCGGATCCGGCCCGGACCATGGGGGAATTGCGGCAGATCGCGGGGGGGAGCGTGGCTGCTTTCCCCTCGCCCCGCATGGGGGCGACGGCCCGAAGCCTGTTGACGGTTTTCGATGGCGCGTTGCTCCCGGTGGCCCTCTATGTTTTTGGAAAAGCCTTGCGGCGGGATCCGGAGGGTTATCGCTGGGGGCTGGTGGGGATCCTGGCTGCCACGAACCTGGGATGGCTGGTGGTGGCCTCCAATGGATGGTTGCGTTACGCCTATCCCGGCCTGGCCCTGCTTAGCCTGGGGACGGGGGGGATGCTCGAGGATCTGCGGAGCCGGGTGGCAACGCCGGCGCTCCGCCGGGCGTTGATGGGATGGCTGGCGCTTCTCCTGGTGGGTTCCGCCGGCGTCATCGTGGGCCGGGTTGCTCGACAGGGGGACGGCTCGGCCTTTGAAATGGCCCGATACCTTCGGGAGCATATCCCGGAGAGCGCCCGGATTGAGACTTGGGAGCCGGAGATGATGGTGCTGACCGATCATTCATATCATCAACCTCCTCAGGTTTTGCTGGAAGTTGCGGCGCAGTTCATCTGGTTGGGCGGGCCGCCGCCTGCTGCCTTCTATGCCTGGGATTCCGCCCGGCCCGATTACGTCCTGGTCGGTGCGTTCGGGCGGTGGGTGCAGCTGTATCGGGAGCTGGAGGAACACTGTCCGCGTCCGGTGGCGGCCTTCGGGCCCTATCGCCTGTATGCCCCCCGGGAATGCGCGGTCCCGCCTTCCGGGGAAGGGGGCCTTCAACCATGAAGCGAAGGCGGTTCTGGTTCGCATGGCTGGGGCTGCTCCTCGGGCTCCTCGCACTGGAGGCGGGGAGGCTGGCCCCTGCCTGGGGACAGGGCGCGGAGGTTCGGTGGGAGAAGCCGGTGCGGCTTTCCGATCCAGATCAGCTGGCTTGGTTCCCGGATGTGACCGCCAGCGATGCGGGGGATGTGATCGTGATCTGGTCCGGCGGTGCCCGACGGGGGCGGACCCGGTTCGATGCGTTGATGCTTTCCCGGCTCCGGCAAGGGTCATGGTCATGGCCAGTGGACATCCAGGCCGTCCCCATCGTTGGGAACATGAGCTATGCGGTTCGCAATTCGATCGCCCTGGATCAATATGGGGATGTGCTGGTGACCTTTCGGGTGCCGACGATCCTGTATTTCTCGAAAGCCTCTGCAGATCAGGCGACCTCGGCCCGGGCCTGGACGTCGCCCCGGCGGCTTAGTGGATCCAATGTGGCCTACTACAATGAGCTGGGCGTGGATCCCGAAGGGCGGATCCATGTGGTCTGGTCGGAGATCCGAGCAGCTCCAGCCTGTGAGGGATGTGCCGATATTTTTTATCGTTATTCCGACGATGAGGGAGAGACCTGGTCATCTCCGGTGAATCTTTCTCAGTCTCCCAGGCACGATTCCCTGAAGCCTCATCTCTGGATTGGTCGGGGGAGCTGGCTGTATGTGACATGGCAGGAGAGCGAAGGTCTCTTCGTGGGGGGCGGGAAGCCCGCCGGCGTGCGTCTCGCCCGTTCCCCGGACCGGGGCCGCACATGGCGGGATCCGATATGGATCACGTCGACCGTCGGCTCTCCCCAGCAGGCGGTGATCGGTGAGGATGGGCGCGGAGTCCTCCTGCTGATCTGGCGGATCGCAGAGGGGGAGGCGGTTTACTTCCAGCGATCTACTGATCATGGCGAGACCTGGTCCTCTCCGGAGCCGCTCCCAGGATTTCGGGCCCGCCCATGGACCCAGATTCCGTATGATGATTATGATGTGGCTGCGGACAGTCTGGGACGTCTTCATTTTGTAGGGGTCGGGGCGGTGGGGACGGCAGGCCAGTTGGGGGTCTGGCATCTCATGGGGGATGGGATAGGGTGGCAAGGGCCTTTCCTGGTCTCGGCCGATCGGAACTTCCCGGAGTGGACCCGTATCGCGGTTTCGGAAGGCCGCCGGTTGCACCTGGTCTGGTTCGAGCGGGATCCCGAGAACATGTATAACTCGGACGCAGCCCGCTATACGGTCTGGTATAGCACAGCTCTGACGGATGCCCCGCCGGTCTGGCGCACCCCGATCCCAACCCGCACTCCGACGCCTCTGCCCCCCACGCCCTCCGGGGTGCTGGCTCTTCCTTCTCCCACGCCGTTTATTCCCCGCGCGGTCGATCCGGCGCTGCCGGCCGGCCAACCCCGTCCGGACGCGGAGGCGATGCGTCTGGTGGGCCTGATCGGGGGCGCGATCCTTCTGCTCGGCGCCATCGGGGGGTGGGCGTTGCGGCGGCTTTCATGAGCTTCCCCGATCGGAGCGGCGATCGATGCGGATCCTGATGCTCACCCAGGTGCTGCCCTATCCGCTGGCCAGCGGACCGCAGATCAAGAGCCATTACACCCTGCGCTACCTGGCCCAGCATCATCGTGTCACCCTGGTTTCCTTCATTCGTTCCGACCGGGAGGCCCGGTTCGCTGAGGCGTTGCGGCCTTATTGCGAGGCCATTCACACGGTTATCCTCCCCCGCTCCAGGCTCCGGGATGGGTTCGCCCTCCTGCGGGCTGTGATCACCGGCGAGCCCTTTGTGATCACTCGGGATCATCGGCCGGCCCTTTATCGCCTGCTGGATCGACTGAATGGGGTCGGCGCTTTCGATGCCGTTCACGCCGATCAGCTCAACATGGCCCCTTATGCGCTCCGGGTGCGGGCCCGGCGGGTGCTGGACGCCCATAACGCCGTTTGGCGGATCGCCGAGCGGCTGGCCCGGGCGATGCCGGCGGGGCCATTACGCTTTCTGGCGAGACAGGAAGCACAACGCCTGAAGCGCTATGAGGGGGCGATCTGCCGGGCCTTCGATCACGTGCTGGCGGTGAGCGAGAGCGATCGGGAGGCCCTGGAGGAAGCGGCTGGCAGGGGACTTCCGGCCCTCATCATGCCGATCGCTCTGGATCCGGAGGACTTCCCGCCGGTTCCCCGGGAGCCTGGAGCGAAGGGCGTTCTGCATATCGGGGGTCTTCACTGGCCTCCGAACGCAGAGGGGATCCGGTGGTTCCTGCGGGAGGTATGGGGACGGGTGCGGGCGGCGGAGCCGGAGGCCCGGCTGTTCCTGGTGGGCGCTCGTCCGCCGGCGGATCTGCGCGCCTGGGCGGCCCGGGATCCCTCAGTGGTCGTGCCGGGCTTCGTGGCCGATCCCACCCCCTACTGGCGACAGAGCGCTGTGGTGATCGTCCCGCTCCACGCGGGGAGCGGCATCCGGGTCAAGATCCTGGAGGCCTGGTCCCGGGGGATGCCGGTGGTGAGCACCTCGATCGGCTGCGAGGGGCTGATAGCCCATCATGGGGAGAACATCTGGATCGCCGACGATCCAGAGGGCTTCGCTCAGGCCGTGGTGGCCATGTTGCGATGTCCCGAGGAAGCACGCCGGATCGGCGAGGCCGGCCGGGAGACCGTCCGGGCGTTGTATGACTATCGGGTGGCCTGTCGTCCCCTGGACGTGGTTTACCCGCCTTGATGGGCGCTTTCCTCGATCCGCTATGGGCGTACGACCCCGGCGCGGAGGAGGAGCGCCAGATCGGTGAGCCACGGGGAGTCCACGATGCGGATCTGATCTGGTTGTTCTACGAGGATCTGCGGGTCTCCCTGATACCAGTCGATCTGGCCGCGCACCCGGATCGCGGTGCCGGGCCGGATCATCTGCTCCGGCGGCAACGGGAAGCGATCCCAGTAGGGGCGCAGGATGCGAATTTTCAACGCGCCTTGATGTGGGTTCTGGAATCCCAGGTAAACGGCTTTCCCGTTGTTGAACACGAAGCGGATGACCCCCTCCACCTCCCCGACCTTTCCCACGTGCATCGCCGCGAGCGAAGCGGGGATCGGTCGATTCAGGTTCGGAGCGCGTTCGGCAGGCCTCTCCTTCTCCGGCCATGAGGTTTCCACGCGGGCGTCCGGAAGGCTTGGAGAGGAGCCCGAGGAGACCGAGAGCGGATCCCCGTGTTCCAGGGCGATCACTGCTCCGTCCGCGCTGACAAAGTAGATGGTGTTGTTGCTGATCACCCAGGCCGCGTATTCGGACCAGAACTGATCATATACTTTCCCCTGATTGTAGTAAATGTAGAAGCCTCCTGGGATCGTCCGCGAGTCGCCGTCTTGAGTTAAAAAGTCCGGGCAGTAGTGGCTGGGGCTGAAACCGCAGTTGCTGGCTGAGGTGATGATGTGCGGCAGGTTCTGAGTGGGGATCGGATTGCTTCCAGTGCCTCGAGAGGGGGAGCGATCCAGAATCTGGTGGGCGAAGCCGAACATCCAGTGAGCCCCGAAGATGGAATCCCCCGACATGGAAAGGTTGGCTTGCTCATCCGTAGGGAAGAAGGTGTTCTGCATGAAGCGAACATCTCCCGCCCGGTAGCCCGGGACCGTGGTGTCATCCAGCATCATCTCCCCCAGACGGGAATCGTAGCGCCCATCGCATGGGGATTGAAGACATGGGGATCCGCGCATGACGACGTAGGCGACCTCCTGACCATCCGGGAAACGCTTAACGACCGGCTGGGGGCCCATAGGGAGATAGCCGCCATCCCCGAACCCGCCGTGGCCTACATTGGCGATGAAAGCGGGAGATCCATCCGCCAGCCGCAGGGCCAGCAGGGCCTGATACTGGGGCTGGGCGGACAGCCCGCTTCGCATGGCAGCGTTATCGCCGGGCCATGGACTCCACGGCTTCCACATGGCCTCCCAATCCAGGCGCAGCTTGATGAGGACCAGACCATGACCCTCGGCGATCACCGGCCAGCCGTTTCGAACCTCCGCGTAATTGGAAGACGACCCGGGATCTCCGGGCTGGCGAGGGGTGGGCTTGACCCGCCAGACGCGGGATCCATCGGAGTTGCGGATGGCGTGCACGTAAAGATCCTGGGAGGCCACGACCACCAGGTCTCGGGAGGGGGAGTAAGCGGGCGGTGTGTGAACTGAGGAGCCAGCGTCATAGGACCAGAGCAGGGACATAGAGCTCTTGTGGATCGCGTAGACGCGGTTTCCCATGGAGAAGAAGACGCGATCGCCGAACAGGGCGGGTGGGAGCGGGAGATCGCTGGAGGCCCCGGTGGGGAACTGCCCGGTGATCTCCCCCGTGGCAGCATTCAGCCGGTAGAGGGTTCCATTGGTGGAGAGAACGAACAGGGAGCCGGTGTCTGCATCATAGGCCGGAGTGGAGTGAATCCGCGCCCCGCCAGGATTTCGGTTCCAGATCACCTGTCCGTTCATGTTGTCCAGGGCGAAGACACCCCGATCGCCGGCGGCGATGTAAACCCTCCCCCCGCCGGTGACCGGCTGGCTGTTGCGGGGAAGGCGGAATTTCCCCGGGCTCACCCGGCCCTGGGCATCCGGCCCGTTCCAGGCCCATTTCCAGCGCCATGGAGGGGGCACCACCTGGTTGGTGGAACTGGTTCGCTGGGCGTCGTGGGCATGTTGGGTCCATTCGTCTGTGCTGCTCATGGCGAACTGGCGGAACACCCCTGGTAGATACAGCCGGTAGGTTGCGGTCGCGGAAATTGCGAGGGAGATCCCCGGGAGCGTGGAGGTCGCATGGGCCGGAGGCGGGGAGGCCATCGATAATGGGAAGGCCGGCAGCGAGGAGGGAACCCCGGTCGCTTCCACCGTCGGCAAAGGAGAAGACATCGGTAGCGAGGGGCTCCCGCAGAAGGTCAACCCCAGAATCAGCATGCCCATCGGGATGCGATGAACCATCGGGGCTCCTTCAACTTCCAGTTGGGGTCAAACAAAAATCAAACCAACGACATGCTAACATTGTATCGAGGATCTGTCAATAGGGTATTCGAAAATCGGCCTGCGTGGGGTAGAATGAGTGATGGAAGTTCTGTCTGGAACCAGCGGACCTCAAAATCATGTCCTTGGTTCATCGAATCGGCTGAAGATGTCGGATCCCTGCATGCTGGCTTTCCGGTTTTCCGGGCTCCAGGTTGGAATCCGATGGCATAATGGATAGAGGGGAATGAATGGAGGGATTCGCCTCTCGCCTGTTCGAGCCGATCCCGGGCCGGCAGGTGGCGCTGGCGGAGGGGCCGGATTATGAGGCCCTGCTTTCCTGCGTCCGGTGCGCGCGCTGCCTTCCGGTTTGTCCGACTTACCAGGAGACCCTCCATGAGGTGCAGTCCCCCCGGGGGCGTCTCGCGCTCCTCCGGGCGGTGGAGGAGGGACGGCTGTCCCTGGATGAGACGGTGGAGGCGCACCTCTATCATTGCCTGGATTGTCGGGCCTGCAATACGGTCTGCCCGGCCGGGATCCCCATCGGGGAGCTGATCGTGGCCGGACGGGCGGCGGCCGCGGTCCAGCGTCCGCGCCCATGGTGGCTGCGTCTGCTCCTGGAGCGCGCCCTGGGCTCGCCCCGGGCGGCCGAATGGGCCGCCGCGCCCCTCCGCTGGGCCTGGCGCCTGGGCCTGATCCCTCTCGCCCGTCGCCTCTTTCGTTTCCTCCCCTCGCTGGGGGAGCTGCTGGATCTCGCCCCGCGGCCGGCCCGTCCGGTTCGAAAGGAGCTAACGCGCCGGGCCTCCCCGCCGGCGCCGCGCTATCGGGTGGGCTTCTTCCTGGGATGCGTGATGAATGCGGTGTATGGCGACGTCGTGCGCGCCAGCGTCCGCCTGCTGGAGCGCCTGGGGTGCGCCGTGATCGTCCCCCCGGATCCGGTCTGTTGCGGCGCGCCCCAGGACGATCAGGGCCTGCGGGAGACGGCGCGGCGCTTCGCCCGCCGGAACATCGCTGCCTTCGAGGCCCTGGGGCCTCTCGATGCCATCGTGGCCGACTGCGCAGCGTGCAGCGGCTTCCTCAAAGAATACGCCCATCTTCTGGCGGATGACCCGGATTGGGCGGACCGCGCGCGCGCCTTCGCCTCCCGGGTCCGGGATCTCACGGAGTGGCTGGAGGTGATCTGGCCGGAGGACCTCCAGCCGGTCGCTCCGGGGCTCCGCCTGACGTATCATGAGCCATGCCACCTGAGCCATGGGCAGGGGGTTCGGCGGCCTCCCCGGGCGCTGTTGCGCCGGCTGCAGGGGGCGACGTTCCGGGAGCTGCCCGACGCGACCCGCTGCTGTGGGAGCGCGGGCATTTACAACCTGACCCATCCGGCGATGTCCCGCCGGCTGCTGGAGCGGAAGATGGCCGATATCGCTGCCACCGGCGCCTCCGTGGTGGTCACCGCGAACCCGGGATGCATGCTCCAGCTGGAGTGGGGAGCCCGTCGATCTGGATCAGCGATCCAGGTTCGCCATCTCTCTGAAGTCCTGGATGCCGGGCTGTCGGTTCAAGAAAGGAGGGAGGGATGGGGCGCTGGGTGATCCCGCCGGAAGTCCATGGGAACGGCCGTTTCCTGATCCCCCGCCGCGAGTTCATCCCTGCCTATCTGAAGACCTATGAAGAGGGCCGTCTGAAGGAGAAGGTGGAGGAGGCCCTTTCGCACCTGGGGCCCTCCTGCCGGGTGTGCCCGCGTCTGTGCAAAGGGGTGGACCGTCTGGCCAATGCCTTCGGGGTCTGCCGGGTGGGGCGCTACGCCCGCGTGGCCAGCGCGTTCCCGCACTTCGGGGAAGAGGACGTCCTCCGCGGCTGGCGTGGATCAGGCACCATCTTCTTCTCCTGGTGCAACCTGCGCTGTGTCTTTTGCATGCCGCCGGACACGATGGTGATGACGGAAGAAGGGCCGCTGCCGATCCGTGAGATCTTTGAGCGTGGCGAGCGGGAGCTGGATTATGCAGGAGGTCAGGTGCGCTTCTTCGATCAATCCCTGAGGGTTTTCACCCGGCATTCCCGGCTGGCATGGGTGAGCAAAGCGTTCCGACATCCCTATAAAGGGGATCTGATCCGCATCGAGCCTTATTATGGCCCTCCCCTGCTTCTGACTCCGAACCATGAGGTGTTTGCGGTTCATCCCTCCGCCCCGCATCAGGTGCTCAGGGTTCGAGCCGATCAACTGACCGGTGAGCACTGGCTTCTGGTTCCCAAACGAACTGGATTTCAGGCGATGGAAATCCTGGGGCTCCGGGAGCTCCTTTCAAGGGAGGAAGGATCGTTCCGCAAGGCAGTGCCCCGGCGTTTGTCCGTAACAGATTTGAGCGCACTCTTCGCTCAGCCTCTGACCTCCAGGGACCTGGCAGGTTTGACTGGCTATCATCCTGCTTATCTGCGTAAGCTTCGAGGAATGTGGCGACGCGGGCGCTTGAATCCTGGGACGGAGCTCTCCACAAGCAACACTCTGGTTGTAGAAAAAGGGAAAATTCGCTTTCAGACAGAGAAGCGCCCAGGGATACCGGAGCGTATTCGATTGACTCCCGATCTTGCCTGGCTTCTGGGCATATATTGTGCGGAAGGACATGTGTCCAAGATTCGAAATCGTCCTCATGCTTATCGATTAGTTTTCTCGTTTGGCCTTCATGAGAGGGAGCTGGCTGCCCGTGTGGCCAAGATCATCCAACGTCGATTCGGCATCCGTCCTCAATACGTTGAGCGGCGAACCACTGTTACAGTGGAGGTCGGTAAAACCTCGCTTGCCCTGTTATTCTACCATCTATGTGGCAATAACTCGAAAAACAAAAGGGTTCCTTCAATCATATTCTTGTCTTCAGAGGCCATAATGCAGTCTTTCATGAATGGCTTGCTGGCGGGAGATGGTCATCGCGAGCGCTCTGATGAGGTCCTGACCACAACGTCCAGGAAGCTTGCTTTCGGTGCCTTGGAGATAGGCTTTCGTCTCGGATATTTCCCTTCTATTTACCAATGGGAACCACAACCGATTAAACAGATTGAAGGTCGATGGGTGCAGCCATCCCCGGTATACATAGTCAAGCTTCCGAAAAAAGGACGAAAGCGTGGCTTTTGTAAAGATGTGGGAGATTTCTATCTGGTTGCTATACGCAAAATTGAGACCAAGAAATACGATGGATTTGTTTATAACCTGGAGGTCGATGATCCCGATCATTCTTATGTTGCTTCGTTTGTTGCAGTCTCAAATTGCCAGAACTATGAGGTCAGTCAGCTCGGGGAGGGAGAGGAGTTAACGCCGAAGGAGCTGGCCCGGCTGATGATCCGACTTCAGGAGATGGGGTGCCATAACATCAACTTCGTCACCCCGGAGCACGTAGTGCCGCAGATCGTGGAGGCGCTCCCGTATGCCATCGAGATGGGCCTGCGGGTGCCTCTCGTGTATAACACCAGCGCCTACGACAGCCTGGAGAGCTTGCGGGTGATGGAAGGGCTGGTGGATATTTACATGCCGGATTTCAAGCTGTGGACCCCCGAGCGGAGCCGGAAGTATCTGCTGGCGGCGAACTACCCGGAGGTGGCCCGTCAGGCGATCGCCGAGATGCACCGCCAGGTGGGCGAGCTCCGGGTGGATGAGGAGGGCCTGGCGGTGCGAGGGGTGCTGGTGCGCCACCTGGTGATGCCCGGCCTTCTGGATGAAACCCGGGAGATCATGCGGTGGCTGGCCGGGCTCTCGCGGGACACCTACGTCAACCTGATGGATCAATATTATCCGGCCTGGAAGGCGAAGACGGATCCCCGCTATGCGGAGATCAACCGGCGGGTGTTCCGTCGGGAGATGGAGGAAGCTTTCCGGATCGCGCGGGAGGCCGGCCTGTGGCGCTTCGATGTCCGCTGGCGGCTGGTGATCCCCCGTATGGAGTGGATCGCCATCGAGTGACCCGCCTTCAAAGGGGCGGCGCGCCCCCAGCGAGGCACCAGGGCCTGGATCTTCCCGCTCGAAAACCCATGGGGGATGGAGCATCGCGATGGCCGCAGAGATGGTTTCAGCCAGCGAGCGGGTGGTGGGCGTTCGGTTCCATCCGGTCGGAAAGATCTATCACTTCGACCCCGGACCTTATGCGTTGCAGGTGGGCGATTGGGTGATCGTGGAGACCCCGCGGGGCAAGCAGCTCGGCAAGGTGGTCTCCATAGGGATGCCCCGCAGCGGCCGGATCGAGGGACCGCTGCGGCCGGTGGAACGGCCGGCCACCAATCGGGACCTGGCGATCCGCAAATACTGGGAGCGCAAGGAGATCGAGGCCCTGGTGGTGGCCCGGGACCACGCCCGCCAGCTCGGGCTTTCGATCAAGATCGTGAAGGTGGAGATCTCCTTCGATGGGAAGCATATCTCGTTCCTTTATCACACCGAGGAGAAAGTCAATCTGGAGCCTTTGCGACAGCGGCTGGAGGAAGCCTACCGGGGACGACAGGTGGAGCTGCGGTTGATCGGCCCACGGGATGTGGCCAAGATCGTCGGCGGGATGGGAGCATGCGGCCTGGAGACCCGATGCTGCTCCCTCTTCCTGACCGAATTCAGCCCGATCTCGATCAAAATGGCCAAGGAACAGGGCCTTTCCCTGAACCCGGAGGACATCACCGGCATGTGTGGGCGGCTTCGGTGCTGCCTGATCTATGAATACGAGCAATACGTTCGAGCGAAACAGGAGCTGCCGAAGAAGGGCAAGGCGGTGATGACCCCCCATGGGGAAGGCGTGGTGGTGGAGGTGCTTCCCCTGAAAGAGGCCGCCCTGGTCCGCGTGGGGGATCAGCTCCACGAGGTTCCCAGGGATCAGCTCCAGCCCCTGGATGAGCTGAAAGCGCTCCAGCAGAAGGCGGAGAAGCCATGCCACAACGGGGAGAACTGCACCTGCGGTCGGCGCAATGGAGGGAACGGGGAGAACTCCGGATAGCGAGCGCCTGCGGGTGGGGATTCCGCCTTGTGGGGGCTGGGTGGGGGGGCGAAGGCCCGCCGTCCAGCCCGAAGACCCTTTGGATGAGGTCCAGGAATCGGTGATGGCGACAGCGGACGTGGTGATTTGCGGGGCGGGGATCGCCGGGATCTCCGCGGCCTATCATCTGAGCCTCCGCCAGCCCTCCCTTCGGATCCTCGTGATCGATCGGGCAGCGCCTCTCGGTCTCACCAGCGATAAATCGACGGAAGCCTATCGCAACTGGTGGCCCGGTCCGGATGACGCCATGGTCCGTCTGATGAACCGGAGCATCGATCTCCTGGAGGAGCTGGCCCGATCCGGTGAGAACGCCTTCCGCATGAACCGTCGGGGTTACCTCTACGCCACCGCCGATCCCTCCCGGGCGGAACAGCTTCTCCAGGCCGCCGAACAGGCCGCCCGGTATGGCGCCGGCCCGGTCCGCCGGCGCGCAGGTTCCCCCTCGGATTCCCCTTATCTCCCATCACCGCCTGAAGGCTTCGATGGGCTGCCTGACGGCGTGGATGTGTTCCTGGATCCTCAGGAGATCCGCCGCCGCTTCCCCTATCTCTCCGAGCGAACCGTGGCCGTCCTGCACGTTCGCCGGTGTGGCTGGTTGAGCGCTTACGGCCTGGGCATGGGGCTTTTGGAGCAGGCGCGGGCTCGCGGGGTGGTGTTCCGCACCGCGGCGCTCCAGGCGGTTGCGGTGCGAGGGAACCGTCTCCAGGCGGTCCGGCTGGCTTTCCCCGGAGGCGAGGAAACGGTGAGTGCCGGATGTCTGGTCAACGCGGCAGGCCCATTTGTCGCGGATGTGGCCCGGATGATGGGGGTTGAGCTGCCGGTCTTTTGCGAGCTGCACCGGAAAGCCATGTTCCCGGATGTGGAGCGGGTGATCCCGCGGGACGCGCCGCTGGTGATCTGGGCGGATCCTCAGCGGTTGCCGTGGTCGGAAGAAGAGCGGGAGCTGCTGAGGGAGATGGGGCGTTCGGAGCTGCTGGAGGAGCTGCCCGGGGGTGCCCATCTGCGGCCGGAGGGGGGCGCAGAGAGCCCCTACGTGTTGATGCTCTGGCCCTATGCGGCACAGCCGGTCGAGCCGATCTTCCCGCTCCCGGAGGATCCCCTGTTCCCGGAGGTGGTGCTGCGAGGCCTGATGACAGCGATCCCCGGGCTTCAGGTCTACCGGGCCCGTATGCCCCGCCCCGTTGTGGACGGAGGATACTATGTCCGAACGCCGGAGAACCGGCCGCTGATCGGCCCGATGCCGGTGGAGGGAGCCTATCTGATCGGCGCGCTCTCCGGTTTCGGCATTATGGCGGCGATGGGGGCAGGGGAGCTCCTGGCCGCCCACATCCTGGGGGAGCCGCTTCCGGACTACGCCTCCGCCTTCACCCTGGATCGCTACGAACGCCCCGATTACCGGACGCGCCTCAACGCATGGGGGGAGACATGGCAGCTGTAGCATGGACCCACACAGCTGTCATTGCCCCGTAAGGCGGAAAACAGGAGGGCGATCCACCCGGCGAGGGCCAGAAGGATCCCGCTGTCGACGATCCCGAAGGGATGCCGGTGATTCAATAAAGGCTCATTGCCCCTGCAGCAGGACCTCCACCGCACGCTGCAGCTGAGGATCCACCCCTCCGGTTTCCGCTCCAGGCTCTGCCTTCACCTCGATATCCGGCTTCAATCCTTCCCCGTGGATCGCCCGGTTGCTGGGCGTGAACCAGCGGGCGATGGTGACCCGTAGCTCGGAGCCGTCGGAAAGGGTATGGACGAGCTGCACAGATCCCTTCCCGAACGTTCGCTCGCCGATCAGTCGGGCCCGACCGCGATCCTGCAGAGCGCCGGCCACGATCTCTGTGGCGCTGGCGCTTCCGGCGTTCACCAGCACCACCATGGGGATCTTTTCCCCGATATCGCCGCTCTTGGAGCGGAACACCCGCTCCTCGCCGTCCTTCGTGCGCTCATAGGCGATCACTCCCTCGTCCAGGAAGAGATCGGCGACTTGAATAGCCTGGTCCAGGAACCCCCCCGGGTTATCGCGCAGGTCCAGGATGAGGCCCCGCGGGTTCTGGGCCAGCAGCCCTTTCAGTTGCTCCTGGAGCTGACGGGTCGCCTGGGCGCTGAAGTCGAGCAGCCGGATATACGCGATGTTTTCAGGGAGCATGCGGGCTTCCACAACGGGGATGGTGATGCGAGCCCGGGTGACGGTGACCCGGAGGGGTTCGCGCTGCCCAGGGCGTTCAATGGTGAGGGTCACCGAGGTGTCGGCCGGGCCCCGGATCAGCGCCACGGCCTCATAGATGCTGTAGCCGACGATCGATTGCCCGTTGACTTCGATCACCAGGTCCCCGGCCCGGATGCCGGCCTTCTGGGCTGGGGAGCCCTCGAAGACGCGCACGATCTCCAGTTTGTTGTCCCGGTTCATGCGCACCAAGGCCCCGATCCCTTCAAACTGCCCCGAAGCGTCCTCCTCCAGGATCCGGGCGATCTTGGGTTCGATGAAGGACGTATAGGGATCCCCCAGGGTCTGCAGGGCGCCCCGCACAGCGCCGTAGACCACCGTCTGGGGGGCAGGGATCTCGCCGTAATATTCCTCCTGAACCAGCTTCCACGCTTCCCAGAAGATCCCGAAAGCTTGCTGGAGATCCTGGGGCGGCGCGGCTGGCGTGGTCACCGCCGGCGCGGCGGACCGGGTCCGGGAAGGCGCTGGGTGCATTCCCCATGCGACGGCGAACCCGCTTAAAAACGCGGAGCCGAGCAATCCGGTCGCCAGGATAGCGAATAGAAGAAGGTTTCCTGCGCGTCGGAGCAAGCTATTCACGGTCAGCCTCCTCATGTCAGTTAAAAACCGAATTGAGGCGATGGATCTTGTCGATGCGACGGACCGCTGGTATAATTGCTATGGCCTTGCCCGGGTGGCGGAACAGGCAGACGCGGCGTCTTGAGGGGGCGCTGGCCCTTCAGGCCGTGCGGGTTCAAATCCCGCCCCGGGCACCAGAACCCCGGCCCCCTGCCGGGGTTTTTATATATCCTCGAGTTTCCCACGGGCGCAAATCCACGGCTTCCTCCTTCCCAGGGCTCGGGAGATCCCCTGATCGGCATGCTCGTCTATCCTTTCAGGGCCCCCGCGAGCAACCCGCGCAGGAAGAAGCGGCCCAGGAAGATGTAAACCAGCAGCGTAGGCAGGGCGGCCAGCAGCGCGCCGGCCATCTGGACATTCCACTCGACGATCTGGCTCCCCGCCAGGTTCTGCAGCGCCACCGTGATCGGCTGCTGAGCCGGCTTGTTGGTCACCGTGACCGCAAAGAGGAAATCGTTCCAGATCTGGGTGAACTGCCAGATGGCCACCACGGCGAATCCAGGCTGGGAAAGGGGGAGCATCACCCAGCGATAGATGCCCAGCAGAGAAGCCCCATCGATCTTGGCGGCCTCCACCAGCTCCCCGGGGATCGACGCGTAGTAATTGCGAAAGATGAGGGAGGTGATGGGGATGCCGTAAACCACGTGGACCAGGATGAGCCCCGGTATGGAGCCGTAGAGGCCGATGGACTGAAGGAAACGAACCAGCGGGATCAGGATGCTCTGATAGGGGATGAACATGCCGAAGAGGATGACCGGGAAGAGGAGCTCCGAGCCTCGGAAGCGCCACCGGGCCAGGATGTAGCCGTTGATGGAGCCGATGAAGGAAGAGATCACGGTGGCCGGGATCACCAGGTAGACGCTGTTCATGAAGTTCGGGGAGAGCTTTTCCCATGCCTTGGCGAAAGCGGCCAGCGAGGGCTGGGTCGGCCAGTTCCACATGCGCGTCAGATCCGCCTCGGCGAAGCTCTTCAGGCCGGTAAGGAGCAGCACATAAACGGGCAGCAGATAAAAGAGAGCTAGCGCCCATAAGGCCGCGTAGATCCCGACGCGTCCCAGCCTCATAGCTCGGTCTCCCGGCTCAGACTGTAGCGAAGGTAGGGGATGATCAGGGCGGCGACAGTGAGGAGCATGATGGTGGCGATCGCGGCTCCCTGGGCGAAATGGTTCCCCCGGAACGTGGTTTCAAACATGAAGTAGGCGGGCATGTCTGTGGCGAACCCCGGGCCGCTGCCGGTCATCGCCACGGTGAGGTCAAAGATCTTGAGGGAGATATGCCCCAGCACAATCAGAGCGCTCAGGGTGACCGGCCGGAGCAGCGGCAGGACCACATGGCGATAGATCTGCCACTCGCTGGCCCCATCCACCCGGGCGGCTTCCCGCAGCTCCTCCGGGATCCCCCGCAGGCCGGCCAGATACATGGCCATGGTAAACCCGGAAAGCTGCCACGTGGCGGCGATCACCACCGGGATCAACGCCACCGGAAGCCCCACCTGAATCGCCCCCGCCTTCACGCCGAACATAATGGTAGGATCCGTGAACCAGCGCGGCAGCGGTCCAGAGTAGCCCACATATTTTAAAAGAAGATTGATGCCGGTTTGGGGGTTGAACAGCCATTGCCATGCGATGCCGGTTACGATGAAGGAGATGGCCATGGGGAACAGGAACACGCTGCGGAAGAACGTCTCCCCCTTCACCCGCTGATCCAGCAAAAGGGCGGCGAAGAAGCCCACCCCGATCGCCCCCAGTAGGAAGAGGGTCGTGAAGACCATCACGTTGCGGATGTCCGCCTGGAACCGTGGGGTTTGAAACAGCCCGATATAGTTTCGCAGGCCGACGAACGTGTAATCCGGCAGCACATCGTTCCATCGGGTCAGCGAGATGTAGACGGTCCACCCGATGAACCCGTAGACGAAAATCAGCACCGCGATCACCGAGGGGGTGAGCAGGAGAACCGGCAGCGCGCTCTCCAGGCGCCGCCGGATTTCCCTCGCGGCATGCAGCCATCGGGGAACGGGAACCGTCCGTTGCGCGACCCGGGGCGCGCCGATGGTGGGAGCCGGATCCTGAGGGCGCTTCTCCATCCTCGCCTCCTCCCCATTTGCTCGATCCGCGCCATGGACGCTGCGGATGGCTTCGCCCATTTACCGGGATTCTGAAAAGGGGTCATCCGCCTTTTCAAGGGTTCGGGGCCCATATCCGGCTTCATAGCTGGGCGAAGCATCATCTTGACTGCAAGCGTGCGCTGGAAATTACGGCCAGCCCCGATCGGATAAGCGTCGATGATTTGATATGATTATAGTCTGAGATGGATGTCGTCTGGAATCTTTCACGCGGCGTTCCGGGATGTGGCTTCGAGCGCTCAGCCTGACTCAGTTTCGAAACTACGCGCGGCTCGAGTGGCGATTGGAGCCGCGGGTGATGATCATTTACGGCGGGAACGCCCAGGGGAAAACGAACCTCCTGGAGGCCATCGCCTATGCGGCCATGGGGCACTCGTTCCGCACCTCCAGCGATCGGGAGCTGATCCACTGGTCGGCCTGGCAGGACCCCATGCCGTTCGCCCGGGTGATCGCCGAATTTATGCGGAAGGACGGCCCGGTTCGTCTGGAGCTCACGCTGGTGGCGGAGGGAGGCATACCCTCCCGCCTGACCCTCACGCCAGAGGCCGCCTCCATCCGCAAGCAGGTGCGAATCAACGGGGTTCCCCATCGGGTGCTGGATCTCTTCGGACAGGCCGCGGTTGTCCTGTTCACCCCGCAGGATGTCGAGGTGGTGGGGGGGCCGCCGGCGGAGCGGCGGCGGTTGCTGGATCTCCTGATCGCCCAGACCTCGTCAGCCTTCGCCCGGACGCTAACCGCTTATCAGCGCGCCCTCGCCCAGCGCAATGCGCTGCTCCGCCAGCTCCAGGAGGAGGGCGGCGACCCGGCGCAGCTGGATCTATGGGATGAGGCGGTGGCTCGCTATGGGGCCCCGCTGATGGATCAGCGGGCCCGCGCCCTGCGAGCCATCGCCCGCCATGCCGAGGACATCCACAAAGCCCTCAGCGGGGGGGAACCCATGTTCTTGCGATATGTGCCCGGCCTGGATCCCTTTCAGGCGGAGGGTCAGATGGCGCTGGGAGGGATGACGTGGGGGGAGACCCTCCCGGAAGACGAGTTGCGGGAAGCTTTCCGGCGCGCTCTGCTTCGTGAGCGCGCGCTGGATATCCGGCGGGGGACCACCCGGATCGGCCCCCATCGGGATGATCTGCGGTTCGTTGTGGACGGGGTAGACCTGGGCCTTTATGGTTCTCGCGGGCAACAGCGCACAGCGATCCTGGCCTTCAAGCTGGCGGCTGCCCGCTGGCTGGCTTCTATCTTTCAGGAAAGCCCCGTCCTGTTGCTGGACGAGGTCATGGCGGAGCTGGACGGGGAGCGCCGGCGCTATCTGCTCCGAGCCCTGGAGGATGTAGAGCAGGCTATCCTGACCACCGCGGATCCTATGCTCTTCGAGCCGGAGTTCCGGGAGCGGGTTCGCCGCTTTGTGGTGCAGGCCGGGTTCCTCCGCGAGGCGCATTAGCGCCTCGATGCGAATGGGGATAAGGTAGGGGCAGGGGCCGCGCATTCGATCTGAGCTCTTTCGTGGGGTGCAGGCCGCTGAAGGCCGCTCCCCACCCTTGGAGATCCCCATCGGGCAAAGCGCGACCGGATATGCTTCGAATTCCCTGGCCGGTTTACCTGTATGGCATCCACGACCCGGGCCCGTGGCGAGAGCGGTTCCGCACGGCCGGCATGACCGGTTGGGTGGTTTTCGAAGAGACCATCGGGGCCGATCCGGGGGATATGAGCGGGCGCGGTTCGACCTACCAGTCATGGGCGGAGGCGGGATTCGGGGTCATCGTTGTGCTGAACTACGGCCGATATCCCAACGGCACGCTTCCGACCTCTGACCGCTACGAGGCCTTCGCCCGGCGTTGCGCCCGTTTCGTCGCGGCATCCCCGGGCGCCCACATCTGGGTCATTGGGAACGAGCCCAACCACCCGCAGCAGCAGCCCGGCGCCCGGGTGGATCCCTCCGCCCGGCGCCTCGAGGCGGCCGAGTGGATCACCCCGGAGCGCTACGCACGCTGTTTCCGGCGATGCCGCGAGGAGATCCGCAGCCAGCCCGGCCACGAGGAAGATCTCGTTATCCCCGCCGCTGTGGCGCCCTTCACCGCCGCGCTCCGCTATCCCGGGAACCCCACGGGCGATTGGGTGGTTTACTTCCACGATGTCCTGACGGCGATCGGGGAGGATCTGGACGGCATCGCCCTTCACGTCGCCAGCCAGAGCCCGGACCCGCGTTCCATTGCGGATGAGGACCGCTTCCCCCCACCCTATGAAGCCCGTCGTCGTGGCTTCCGCGCGTATCGCGATTTCATCGAAGCCATCCCTCCCCATCTGCGCTATCGGCCCATCTTCATCACGGAAGCCTCCATGGGGGACCAGGAGGGGCATCCGATCCCCTGGCCGGATGCGGATACAGGGTGGATCTCGGAAGCTTATGCGGAGATCCATCGCTGGAACGCGGAGATGCCCCATTCTTGCATCCGGTGCATGATCCTCTATCGCTGGCGGCGGGTGGATCCCTGGTTCATGGAGGGCAAAGAGCGTTTGCTGGACGATCTGGATCGGGCGCTGGCGGCGCGCTTCCGCTGGGATGCAGGGTTCCAGCGCTATCCCCGGGCGATCGTCCGTCAGGAAATCCGGCCCTGCGATCGCCCGGGCGGAAGGATGGAGGGAGCTTCCCTTCCAGAGGGCCTGGCCGGTGTGGCCATCGCCTGCACGGAGGATCGGGAATGGTATGCGTGGCTCCATCCAGAGACCGGCCGTCATGGGTGGCTGCCCCGCGATGCCCTCATCCTCCAGGGGGATCCCCAGAGCGTCCCGCTGTATTCGCCGGGCCCCATTTTCCTTTCGCTGCGACGGCCCGCGGCGCTTCGCATGGCCCCGTCCGCTCATGCTCCGGCCGTCCTGGAGCTTCCAGAAGGCCAGCGGGGGGTGGCCCGGATGGCCACCGCGGATCGAGGGTGGTGGCAAGCCCAGTTCGATGCGCATATCGGATGGATCCGGGCCATCGATGCGAACGTGGAAGGGGATCCGCGGGCCGTGCCCATCGTCCCCCGCCCATGGACCGACGCGGATCTCCAGCGTCTCAACCTGTCCCTGTTGTGGGTGGAGCCGATCCTTCACCGGCGGAAGCCTTCGCCGTGGCCGCGGCGCCCTCTGGAGGGGATCCGCTGGCTGGTCCTGCATCCCCTGAGGGTTCCAGGGGATCTGTCGCCGGAAGCCCTGGCGGCCTTCCTGGTCGAGCAAGGGGGACAACCGGGATTCCCCTATCATTTTTACATCACGGCCGATGGGCAGATCTTCTGGACGCTCCCTCTGGAAGCGATGACCGGTCATGCGGGGGGATATGGGCGGGTGAGCGTGGGGATCGGCCTGGCAGGATGGCGCGCGGATCAGGATCCTGCCCCGCCGCAAATCGAGCAAACCGCTCGCCTCTGCGCGTGGCTCCTCGCCCGTCTTCGGCTGGGGCCCTCGCAGATCCAGGCCATCGAGGAGCTCTTCCCGGGGGGAGCTCCATTCGGGGAGGAGTCTGGGATCCGATCGGCTCTGGAGCGCGTTCGTCATGTCCCCCTCTACGCCGCGAAGATCCGGGAGACGGCTCGCCGGATCCTGGAAGAAGCCCGCATGCCGGTGCCCGGGGTGCCGGAGCCGGCGTGGCGGGATCTGACCGGAAGCCTCCCCACCCGTTCGGGAACCGCTTTTCCGCTGCGCCCGTTAGGGCACATCCGGAGCCTCATTCTGCATCAGACGGGGACGGAGGCGGGGATCACCCCTCTGCAGATCGCCGCTTACCAGGTGGAGCGGCTCGGGATGCCCGGGGCGAGCTATCACTTTCTGGTGGACGCCGAGGGGATCCTGTATCGGATCCACCCGCTTGCTGTGGCGGTTTCTCATATGGCAACCGATAACGTGACAACCGTCAGCGTCGGGTTGATCGGGGATTTCCGCCAGCGCCCTCCGGGCGAGCGCCAGCTGACCGCAACGGCCCAGCTCATCGCCTATCTGCTGGATCATCTGGGATTGGGGATCGAATCCGTGAAGGGGCACGAGGAGCTGGAGCCGGTGCCATGTCCGGGAGGGTGGCGGATCGGGGCGGCGTGGCGGGGGATGCTGATGGCCCAGATCCAGGCGATCCTTCGGCTTCATCGCTTTCGCTGAGGCCTCCGATGGAATGGCAGGGGATCCTGGCCGCGTTGTTTTCCGCGATTCTACTGGGTGGGGCGCCGATCCTGGCCAAGCGGGCCTACCAGGCGGGCGCGGATCCCACGGCGGTGGTCATCCTGCGCACCGGGCTGGCCGCCTTGGCCCTCTGGGCGCTCTATTTGCTTCACCCTCGCTGGCGCCGCTATCTGTATATCTATCCGGTCGGTCTGCTGGGCTGTCTGGCGGTGGGCTTCACCAACGCGCTGGGGTCGGTTTTTTACTATCTGGGCCTCTACCGCCTGGACGCGGCTATCGCGCATCTGATCTATTCCATGTATCCCATCCTGGTGGCCGCGATGGGCCGTCTCAACGGCGATCCGATCCCTGGCCTGACCCGTTTGCGGATGCTGCTGGCGAGCCTGGGCCTTGTTCTGCTGTTAGGCCGCCTTCAGGGTGTGCCGGATCTCTTCGGCGTGCTTCTGGTGCTGCTTTCCAGCGGCTTCTACGCGCTCCATGTGGTGCTCAGCCAGCGGGTCCTGTATGAGATGCCGGCTCAGACCCTCACCCTCTACGCCCTGACGGCGATGGCGGCCTTCACGCCGGTGGCCGGATGGGTCTTCGGGAGCCCTCATCCCGCTGTGCCCTCAGGCGCCATGGGGCCGATCTTCGCGATGGCGGCCGTCCTGATGCTCTCGCGGCTGGGGATGTTCATGGGGGTCAAGCGCCTGGGGGGGACCCAGACCGCCCTGCTGACCGTGATGGAGATCCTGGTCACCGTGGCCCTGGCGGTGGGATGGTTGGGAGAGCGCCTGATGCCGGTTCAATGGGCCGGCGCCTCGTTGATGATCCTCAGCATCCTGCTGGTCCTTCGGGAATCCCCTCGCGCGCCCCTCCCGCGCTGGCGCATGCCCCTTCTTCCCCCAGCGGATTAAGTTCAGGTGGAAGAGGCCAGCGGCGTAGCTCCTATGAGGAGGATTCGCCCGGATCCGGAGGGGTCAGCGGGAGCTCCAGGCGCAGGGCGGCCAGGGAGAAGGTCGGCTCGACCCCCAGCTCCCTGCGCAGGCGCTGCCGGAAGCGCTCATAGGTGCGAACCGCCAGCGCGCGCTGTCCGAGGGCCCAGTATCCCTGAACCAGCAGCCTGCAGGCGGCCTCGTGGTAAGGATCCCGCTCCAGGATCCGCTGCGCGATGGGGATCACTTCCTCCCAGGCGTTCCGTGCCGCCAGGGCCTTCGCGACCTGTTCGGCTGTGCTCAGGTAAAGGGCCGATAGATACTCCCGCTCTGGACGTTCCGGGGCGAGGCCATCACCCCGCCGCCGGAGGTGGGGATCTTTTGAGGGGCTGGATGGCGGACTCATGGTAATATGGGAGACGGGAGGGGAATCGATAAAGCCTGCCCGGCTGCTTCCCCGGAACAGAGAGGATCTCAAACCGAAGGGGACGTGCATCATGGCGGTTCGTGAGCGGGTTCGGTTTGGGGAGGCGAAGCAGTTCATCGGGGGCCAGTGGACGGACGGCGGGACGCCGATCCCGGTTCGGGACAAATACACGGGGGAGGTGATCGGGACGGTTCCAGAGGCCCGGCGGGAGGACGTGGAGGCGGCGGTGGCGGCGGCGCAGGAAGGCGCGAAGGCGATGGCCGCTCTGCCGGCCTGGCGGCGGGCGGAGATCCTGCGAGGGGCGGCGGAGCGGATCCGGTCGCAGAAAGAGGAGTTCGCCCGGCTGATCGCCGCCGAGGCGGGGAAGGCGTTGAAGTGGGCCCGGGCCGAAGTGGAGCGGGCCATCTGGACCTTCACCATCGCCGCAGAGGAAGCCCGGCGCATCGAGGGGGAGGTGATCCCCCTGGACGCGGTGCCTGCCGGGGAGGGGTACTTCGGGTTCTACATCCGGCGGCCGGTGGGCGTGGTGGCCGCCATCACGCCGTTCAACTTCCCGCTGAACCTGGTGGCGCATAAGGTCGCGCCGGCCCTGGCGGCGGGGAACGCGGTGGTGTTGAAGCCGGCCAGCGCCACGCCCCTGACGGCCGTGAGGCTGGCCCAGGTGCTGGAGGCCGCCGGCGTCCCGGCGGGGGGCTTCAACCTGATCTTCGGGCCCGGGGGAACCGTCGGGGAGTGGCTCGCGGCGCACCCCGGCGTGGCGAAGGTGAGCTTCACCGGAAGCCGCGCCGTGGGGGATCGACTGACGCGGGTGGTGGGAATCAAGAAACTCACGCTGGAGCTGGGCAACACCACGCCGGTGATCGTCGCCGAGGATGTGAAGGATCTGGATTGGGTGGCGCGGCGGCTGGCGGTGGGGGCCTTCTACAACTCCGGCCAGGTCTGCATCTCGGTCCAGCGGATCTATGGCGTTCGGAGGATCTTCGAGCCGCTGGTGGAGACCTTCAGCCGCGCGGCCTCAGAGATGGTGGTGGGGGATCCCCTGGACGAGCGGGTGGATGTGGGGCCGCTGATCGACGAGCGGGAGGCCATGCGGGTGGAAGGGTGGATCCAGGAGGC
>NZ_DAOUCJ010000049.1 GCF_034432235.1 Thermoflexus sp.
GGAGGGCGGTGAGGAAGCGAACGATCTCCTGGTGGGTTCGGGAGGCGGGGCTGTAATGCACGATGGTGCCGTCGACCCACTCGGCTCGGGTGTCCTCATCGGCCTGGGCCAGGAACTCCTCATAGGAAATCCGCGGGGGAGCGGGGGATTCCAGCAACAGTTTCAGCAGGCGACGGCGGAGCTCCTCCGTTAACACCCCCGGCTCCCGGAGCCATGCCAGCACCTGTTCCGCCCGGGGTTCCATTTCCATCCAACCTCCCTGGCGATTTCCCCCTTAAATATAGCGCGGCTTCTCCTTTCCCCCAAGGCGTCCCATGAAACCCGTGGAGCCTTTCTGGGGGATAAGGGGGGCTGCCGGGCAGCGACGAGCCTGGCCCTCCATAGATCTCAGAGGGATCTGGATCCTCAAACTGCCCGCCTCGCCCTGCGTATCATTTATATGAGGGTTTGCCTCGTGGAAATGCCCCAGCCTCCAGGAGGGATGGCCATGGCACGATGGTGGGAGCGGGTGAGCCGGGCGCTGCAGATGGAGGAAGTCGGGGCCGGATGGCCGGCGGAGATCATCCCTTACCGCGCGGGGATGATCGGTGGCCTAGCGGGAGGAAGCGCCATGGTGCTTGTGGCCATCGCTTACGGTCTGCTCTCCGGCCGGGGGATCTGGTTCCCGGTGAATCTCATTGGGGCCACCCTGGTCCGGGAGCTCCAGCGGGCGTCCCCGGAAGCGCTGATGTCCTTCCATGCGGGGGCGTTCTTCGCTGGATTATTGCTCCATGCGTTTCTCTCGATCACGCTGGGAGTTCTCTATGCGCTCATTCTGCCCACCCTCCCCGGATCTCCCTTGCTATGGGCAGTGATTGTGGGGCCATTGCTCTGGTTGGCCGCAACGTGGATTATCCTCCCGATCTTCAACCCCGTGATGGTCCGTTATGTAGACTGGCCATCCTTTGCCCTGGCCCATCTGGCCTATGGGCTGATCATGGGGATCCTGGTGGGGCGCATGCCCCGAGTTCGAACGAACCGATAGGGAGCTCCGGGGTTCGCCCGATGGATTCTCTGGCTGGATCCACCGGACCCACGGGGCCGAGGGGCTTTCTGGAATCCTGGGGCTCTGAAAGCCTCGAAAGCGGGTGAATCGGATCCGATCCCCAATAAATGCATACGGCCCGGTCTCGGTCTGGGTCCGAGCCGGGCCGCAGCAGGAAAGGAGGGGCCAGGGCAAGCGAACGCCAGTGGAGTGGGCGGCGATGGCGCTGCTTGCAGCTTCATCATAATAAGGCCCAGGGGGATCATGTAGTGATAAATGTCACAATTTATGGATGACAGTTGTCAGCCAAATGAGAGGGCTTGAGGGAGGGATATCCTGCCTTTCACCCCCCCGCTTTCTCCAGGATCGCACCGAAGGCTCCGTCCATATGATGGATGTGGGGGAGGACCCGATAGAAGCCCTCGGCGTCCACAAAGGGGCTGGGCACTTTCCCCTGGGCGGACACGAAGCGGAATTCCGGGTGATCCCGGAGGAAGGCGTGGATTTGCTCCTCATTTTCCTCCGGCTCCAGGGAGCAGGTGCTGTAGACCAGACGTCCTCCCGGCCGGAGCATCCGGGCAGCTGCCTCCAGGAGTCCTCGCTGTATCCGGGTGAGGCCGATCAGATCCGATTCCTGTTTATGCCACCGGGCGTCACTCCGCCGGGCCAGCACGCCGGTCCCCAGACAGGGGGCGTCGATCAGGATCCGGTCTGCCCATTCCGGGAGGAAAGGCCTCTGTCCATCCGCCTGGATCACCCGGATGATGGTGAAGCCCATTCGGAGGGCATGCTCCCGCAGGCGCCGCAGGCGGCCGAAATGGGCATCGGCCGCCACGATGATCCCTCGATCCCCCATGCCCTCCGCGATCGCCGTGGTCTTCCCCCCTGGAGCGGCGCACAGATCCAGCACCCGCAACCCGGGCCGGAGATCCATCAGATAGGGGACCAGAGCTGCCGCCTCGTCCTGGGCGATCACCTTTCCTTCCTGATAGGCCGGCCATGCGGCGAGGTCCAGCCCTCCCTCCACCTGCACGATGTAAGGGTGATAGGCACCAGGCCGGGCCCGCAATCCCCGCGCTTCCAGGTCGGCGAGGATCTCCTCCCGGGTCGCCCGCAGACGGTTCACTCGCAGGCTCAATGGCCGCGGGGTGTTGTGGAAGCGGCAGAGCTCCCGCGCTCCGTCCACCCCATATCGGGTGATCCAGCGTCGTACCATCCATTCTGGAAAAGAATACCGGATCGCCAGGTGCGCCACGGGGTCGATTTCGATCGGGGGGAAGGTGGCCACCGGCCGTCCCTGTTCCAGCCGGGCGGAGATCCGCCGCAACACCGCGTTCACCAGGGCGGCCGCTCCCTCTCCGGCGACGGCGCGGGCCACTTCCACCGTCTCGTGCACCGCAGCCCAGCGGGGGATCCGATCGAGGAACATCAACTGATAGAGCCCCATTCGCAGCGCGTTCCGCACCCAGGGGTCCAGGCGCTCCAGCCCGCCCCGCACGTAGCGGGCCAGCACCCAGTCCAGGGTTTTCCGCCAGATGGTCACGCCATCCACGAGGGTGGTGAGGAGGTCCTGATCCCGCGGGGATAGCTCCGCCTCCCGCCGCAGGGCCTGCAACACGTAGTCCGCATAGGCGGCCCGGGTCTCGATCCGATACAGGGCCTTCAGGGCGTAATAGCGCGCCGGGGATCGAACGGACGGACGGGCAGGCACGGGAGCGCCTCCGGGTTCAGTGCCTGAGGGGCGACTCCATCGACAGGGTGGCCGGGATCTCGGTCCGGTAAGTGGTCCGCGCGCCGGCCGCCTGCAGGGCACGGGCCACCCGCTCCGCCTGCTCCGGGCGCACCAGGGCGATCAGATGGCCCCCCCGTCCGCCGCCGGTCAGCTTGGCCCCCAGGGCGCCGGCCTCCCGGGCGGTCCGGGTGAGATGATCCAGGGCTGGCGAGGAAACCCCCAGTTCCCTGAGCAGCTGGTGATTTGTGTCCAGGAGCGGGCCCAGATCCTCGATCCGGCCAGAGGCCAGGCAATCCTCCGCTTCCCGCACCAGGGCCGCGATGGCGTCGAATAACCGCTCGTATCGGTCCGGCTCCCGCTCCCAGCCCATCCGCACCGCGGCCACGGTCTCCCGCGTCGGGCTGGGGATACCGGAATCGGCGATGACCAGCGTGAAGGGCCGGGCGATGGCGAGGAACACAGGCGGTTGCCCCCGGACGAAACGGAGGGGGCGCTCGTAGGCGATCACCGTGTTGTCGATCCCGCTGGGGGTCCCGTGATGGCGCTTCTCGACCTCGTAGACCAGGGTGGAGACAAGCTCCGGATCAGGGGACTGGCCGGCCCACCGGAAGATCGCCCGCACCAGCGCCGCCGACACAGCGGCGCCACTTCCCAGCCCGCTGGCGATGGGCAGTTCCGAGCGCAGCACCAGCCGGAGGTCCGGCTCAGGAAGGGCCAGATGTTCCAGGGCCAGGCGAACGGCCATGGCCAGCGGGTGATCCGGTGGCGCCTCGGAGAGCCGGAGCCTCTCCCCGGTGTCCAGCGCCTCGATCCAGCATCCGGATCCGGGGGGAAGGGGCTCTGCCCGTGCCCGGGCCCGCAACCCACACACCGGGGCGGCGAGGGCGGGCCGGCCGTAAACCACCGCATGCTCCCCCAGCAGGATCACCTTGCCGCAAGCGGAAGCTTCCACCGGAAGGCGGGTCTCCGTCGTCATGGCCCGTTGACTCTTTCCGCAGCAAGGAAATATTCCGTCCCTCGATCGCGGATGCGGAAGACCCTGAACCCCAGGCTTTGCAAACAGCGCTCCAC
>NZ_DAOUCJ010000050.1 GCF_034432235.1 Thermoflexus sp.
GGGTCGCCCCTACCGGGGCACAATTATGCGGAGGCCTTCAGGAAAAAGACGTCCCGCCCGAGGAGGGCGCGGAAACCGAAACCGGATTTATGAGGCTCCGGAGGGTTTGGGCGGGGGCGCCGCCGGGGAGGGGCCGCCCATCTCCACAAAATAGGCTTCGCATGCCCGATCGATGAGCTCCTTGTTCAGCGTTGGGGGCACGTTGAAATACGCCGCGATGTCCTGAATGTGGGCCAGGAGATCCCGGGCGTGAACCGCCCGCAGCGGCCGCCGGCGTTTGACATACCATTCCTGCAGCAGATAAACCAGCGCCTGGTCATCGTAGGGGATCCCCCGGGCCTGGCATTCGCGGCGGAAGATCTCCCGGAACTCCGCTGGGCTGGGATCCGGGATCTCGATCTTGTGCCGGATGCGCCGCAGGAAGGCTTCATCCACCAGATCCCGGGGGTTCAGGTTGGTGGAGAAAAGGATCAGGGTCTCGAAGGGGATCTCGAACTTCTGGCCGGTGTGCAGTGTGAGATAGTCCACTCCTTTCTCCAGAGGGACGATCCAGCGGTTGAGGAGATCGCGGGGGCGCACCTGCTGACGGCCGAAATCATCGATCAGGAAGACCCCGCCGTTGGCCTTCATCTGAAGCGGCGCCTCATAGTAACGGCTCACTTCATTCCAGGTGAGGTCCAGCATCTCCAGGGTGAGCTCCCCGCCGCTGACGATGAAGGGCCGCCGGATGGCGATCCATCGGGCGTCCGCCGGAGCCTTCAACACGCCGGTCTGGCCGGACCGGTGGTTCGTCAGCGGCTCATGGTTCACTTCATCGAACACCTTGATGACGAAACCTCCGACTTCCACCGCATAGGGGATGAAGATGCCCCCCTGGAAGACCCGATGGCCGATGGCTTCGGCGATGGAGGTCTTCCCGTTCCCGGGCGGGCCATAGAGGAAAATGGAAGTCCCGGAGTTGATGGCGGGGCCGATCTTGTGAAACACGCGATCGTTGAGCACCAGGTGCCCAAGGGCCTGGCGCATCAGCCGGGGGGTCACCCGCGTGCCCTTATGGGATTGCCGGCGCATGGCGACCGCGTAGGCGGAGAGGGGCACTGGGGCGGGCCCGGCATACTGGCTACGATCCAGCGCCTCGCGGGCCCGATCGCGCCCCCGCGCGGTCAGCGCATATTGATAGGCCTGTTCGCCCACCCCTCGAGCCCCCTGCACCTCCACCAGCTGTTCCCGCTTGAGGAAGTCCAGGATGACCTCGGTGACCCCGGTGTAGGGAAGGCGCAGGCGCTCCGCCAGCTGCCCGCCGGTGAGATAACCGGCGTTGTAGAGGATCTTCAGGCTCAGGTCAGCCAGGAAGGCCAGGGAAAGCCCCGTCTCTTCCAGAGCGCGCGGCACCGGAGGGAGGAACGCGAATTCTCCGGGGGCCGTGGGTCTTGCGGTCGTGGACGTCTCTGTCGATGCGCTCACCGAGGCGCTCGCCATGGTCTCTCCTCCTCCTGTGGGGATCGAAACGCTGCGATGCGAAGGGCCCCGGGCCTCCATGGTTCAACAGGGCCATGATAACGGATCCCTTCCATTCTGGATCCTCCGGGGATCTTCAGCAACCTCTTCTTCTTCAGAAGACCGCGACCGCAAAGGGTGAAGATACGGAGGCGCCTCCGCTGGAACCCGAGGATCGAGCCGGCGCTGCGGGAAGTGCGGCCTTTCCCTCGGAGGGCGCGGCGAGCGTCTTATCCCATCGGGAGGCGCATGGGGAAAAGGAGATTGAGCAGGAGCCCGGCCAGGAACAGGGTGCCAGCGCGGCGGTTGAACACGAAGGCCCATGAGACATACCAGAGCGGCCACACCGGATAGCCTGGCGGCGGCTCGGCCGGGCGGGGGCGGGCATAGGTTCGCAGCACATCCCGCAGGCGCGGTAGGCCCAGCAGGGTGAGCAGCACCCACGGCCCCAGCACCCCCGTCAGCGCCAGCCCGCCCACCACCAAGTAGAAGGCCACCATCAGCCCGGCGTTCAGGGCCCTTGCCCCCCGCTCTCCCAGCAAGACCGGCAACGTATGGATCCCCTGGGCGCGGTCCTGCTCCAGTTTGTCGATGTGCTTGCCGATGAGCACGGTGGATACCAGCAGCGCATACGGGATCGACGCCAGCCAGACCCACCCCGGCATGGTCCCGGTGGTCGCGTAGAATGTGCCGCCGATCATCAACGGCCCCCACACGATGAAGACGCCCAGCTCGCCCAGGCCGATGCGCTTCAGGCGCAGGGGCGGAGCCACATAGAACACGCTGATGAACAGCCCGGCCAGGGCGAAGGCCAGGATCGGCCAGCCGCGCAGCGCCGTCAGGTAGAGGGCGATCGCGGCGTCCAGGGCGTTGACCAGCAGGATGGCCCGCCGCAGCTGGGCGCGCGTAACCAGGCCGGAAAGCACCGGATGGGGGGCATACTGGGCTCGCACATACTCCGCCGTATCCAGCCCAGTCTCCAGATCGAAGTAATCGTTGATCATGTTGTTCGCCGCGTGGGCCAGCAGCAGGCCGATGGTGGAGAGGACGAAGGGCAGGGGCTCGAACCGCCCGGACGCCGCCGCCAGCAACCCTCCAATGGCGGCGGAGATCAGGGTCATGGGGAAAACGCAACAGCGGACGATGAGCAGCCATTTCGAGACCGGATCCAGCGGGCGATCGGCCCGCAGGTTGCACGTGCGGTAGATCTCCAGCCAGTTCCGCCACATCGACCATCCTCCAGAGGATCGTCTTCTTCTTCCTGGGGAGGCGCCGGTTGCGCGCTCGCTCCTCCCCGAATAGATTGTAACCGGAGTCTATCTGAACTTTAAGGAGCTGCGCCGATGCGGATCTTCCGCTACGGATGGATCGTGGTGGGCCTGATGGCGGCGAGCTGCGCGGGGCGCGCGGCCTCGCCGGGCAGGGTTTCCCCCCATGCGATCCCCATTCCGACGCCGACCCCTGGGGAGGCCGGCCCGGCCGGGGTGTCCCTTCCGAGCCCGATGCCCACGACGACGGCCCGGCCTATCTCCACGCCGACGCCGGATCCCTACGCGGATCTCACCATCGAGGCCCTGCGTCGGCGCGCCTACGGCGGCGGTTATATCCGCCTTGAACGCGTCCTGGCGGTCACCCCCGCCTTCACCCGCACCCTGTTCACCTATCTGAGCGACGGCCTGACGATCTACGGGTTTATGAACATCCCCCAGGGCAAGGGGCCGTTCCCGGTGGTGATCGTGCTGCACGGCTACGTGGATCCCGCGCGCTATTCGACCCTGGCCTACACCACGCGCTATGCGGACGCCCTCGCCCGGGCCGGGTTCCTGGTCCTTCACCCCAACTACCGCAATTACCCGCCCTCCGACGAGGGCCCCAATATGTTTCGCGTAGGCTACGCGGTGGACGTATTGAATCTGATCGCCATGCTGCCCACGCTGCCCATGGCCCGGGCGGATGCGGTCGGCCTGTTCGGCCACTCCATGGGCGGCGGCATCGCCCTGCGGGTCCTGACGGTGAACCCGACGATCCGCGCGGCCGTGCTTTATGGCTCGATGAGCGCTGACGAGCGCAGGAACTTCGAGCGCATCCTCCAGTGGTCCGGAGGCGCCCGCGGCCGGGAGGAGCTGAGCGTTCCCGAGGAGATCCTCCGGCGGATCTCGCCCGCCTCTTACCTGCAGGATATCCGGACGCCTATCCAGATCCATCACGGCGCGTCGGACGCCACGGTGCCCCCCGAATGGTCCCGCGAGCTGTATGAGCAGCTGCGCGGCCTGGGCAAAGCTGTGGAATGGTTTGAATACCCCGGGCAGCCTCATACGTTCCCCGCCGGCAGCCCAGCGGACCGTCTGCTCCTGGAGCGATCGACCGCTTTCTTCCGGAAGCATGTGGGCCGGAACCCTTGAGGGGAGAGCCGGTAACCTTCTGGGCGGAGGAGGGTGAGAGCGTGGGACGAGCGGATCAGGGGAGCTTCGCCGGACGCTGGGTGGTGATCCCGCGGGTGCTGTGCTTCCTGTTCCGGGAGGATCAGGTGCTGCTGTTGCAGCGTTCTCCAGAAAATAAAATTTTCCCCGAGCGTTACAACGGCCTGGGCGGGCATGTGGAGCCCGGGGAGGATCTGCGCACCGCCGCCCGACGGGAGCTCGCGGAGGAGGCGGGCATCCCGGTGGAAACGCTCCGGCTGGCCGGCCTGATCACCGTGGACACCGGCGCCTCCCCGGGCGTCCTCATCGCGGTGTTCGTGGGGGAGGCCTCCGGGGAGCCAGCCGGATCGACTCCCGAGGGGACGCTGGTCTGGACGCCGATCGCTCGGGTGCTGGAGCTGCCGGTGGTGGAAGATTTCCCGGCGCTCTGGCCCCGGGTGCTGCGCTTCCGGGAGACCGGCGAGCCCTTCTTCCTGAGCTACGCGTATGATGCGCAGGACCATCTGATCGTTCGGGAAGGATGAGCCGATGGCGGAGATGCAAATCCGGACGGAACGACTGGTGGAGCTGGGGCAGGCGTTGAGGCTGCTGCGGGATCCCCAGGAGATCCGCCGCACGGCCCTGGATTGGGCGCTGGCCCAGACAGGCGCGAGGGAGGGTGCGATCCTCATCCAGGAGTCCGGGGCCTGGCGCTGCGCGATCGCCCATGGCGATCCCTCATCCTGGACGCAAGGATGGGCGCTCCCGCCTGGTCAGGGATCCCGATGGATGCGGGTCGCCGATTCCGTCTGGTTTCTTCCCCTTGTGGAAAAAGAGCCCCCCGAATGGCTCGGCCTTCGGGATCCAGGGCCGGAGGCCTTGCAGGATGCGGCGGGATGGGAGGTGGCGAGGCTGCTGATCGGGATCGCCCTGGAAGCTGCCCGGGAGCGGGAGGCCCGCGGCGCCTTCTTCTCTACCGCCGTCCACGAGCTGCGCCTGCCTATGACGAGCATTAAGGGCTACACGGATCTGTTGCGGAAAGGGCTCGCCGGGCCCCTGACCGAGAACCAGCAGCGCTTCCTGGAGACCATCCGGGCGAACATCGACCGGCTGGCCGCCCTGGTGAATGATCTGCTGGAACACTCCCGCATGGAGACCGGACGCCTGCGGCTGCGGGTGGAGCCGGTCTCCCTGGAGGAGGCGCTGGAGGGCGCCCTGGGGCGAGTTCGGAAGGAGATCGAAGGGCGGAGCCATCGACTCTCCCTGGATCTACCGCGGGATCTGCCTTCGGTGGCGGCGGATCGGGAGCGGCTGGAGGGGATCCTGAGCAAGGTGCTGGACAACGCGGCGAAGTATACGCCGCCCGGCGGGGAGATCCGGGTTCGGGCGATGCACGAGGGAAGCGCGGTGGTCTGCGAAGTGGAGGACACCGGGATCGGGATTGCGCCCTCGGATCAGGCGCGGCTGTTCACCCCTTTCTGGCGCTCGGAAGACCCGCGCGTGCGAGAGGCCCCGGGCTTCGGGCTGAGCCTGGCCGTGGCGCGCGGCCTCCTGGAGGCGATGGGTGGAGCGATCGAGGTGGAGAGCGCGCCGGGCCAGGGCACCCGGGTGCGGATTCGACTGCCTGCCCAGCCATTGTAGGGAGACAGCTCGTGTTGCCTGCGGCCCTGGCTTCATACCTGCTCAACCCTGTTCACAGGCAATCGGACTCCAGCCCCAGGAAGGCTTACAAAGTTTAAAGCCGATGTTGAAGTCCCTCTTTATGTTCCGATCAACTCCGCCGGGGTCTTGCGGCCTCTCTCGGTCCGGTCAAAATCACTGTCAAAGCTTACAATGATCAGCCCATAGCGCTCAGCTATAGCATACTGGTAGGCATCATCAAAATCAAGGCTGAACTGTTGAGCGATCCTGGTTAATTCTTTCAAGTCTCCAGCAGAGAGCCTCAATAGGCGAACGCCACCATTTATCACAAGATCGTCCACAAGCCGCATAAAGACATCAAAAAGCTTGCGTCGAAATAAGACGATTCCTATGGAGTAGAGTGAAAATTCCGAGATGCTGAGTCTTGGCTGCTGAACTGACCGCAAAAATTTCTCAACATCATCCGCACGGTCCTGATCAAGGAGATACATCAATCCCCCCACCACTCAGCAATCTTGTGCTGGAGCTCAACAGAAGTGTATTGATCTCGCAGATCCCGCAACGCTCCCTTCCAGTCAAGTTTCAACTCTGTTTTGGGACCAGCAACCCGCCTCTCCAGCAGGAACTCCACGAAGTCCCGCACCTCCTGCAGGAGTTCCGGAGGCAATTGGTCAATCAATTCCTTCAGGTCCTGAGCAGCATGCATCGCTCAACCTCCTGGAAATCTGGCTGGAGTGCGGTGCCTAGGCACCGCACTCCAAGGAAGCCCCGCTCGATAAGCCGGACCAAGGTCTGGGGCGGGAGCACGCACGAAGGGCGGGGAAGGCCAAAGACCCGAGCCAATCGGCTATGAGGCCTATCCGCTGCCGGCATCACTCAGCTCTTTTGATAATGATACTCCTCACCGCTAGCCCGACCAAAGCACAGCCAATCCTTCAGGGCTTTTCAAGGCTCTAACAGAAGGGAGATCATCCAGGATAAGCTCCTGCCGAGCCTTGCGACGATATCCCGCTGTCTCACGATGGGCGGGCCGCTTCCACCAGCCAGCGGAACGGCCACAGATGCCGGGGATCGTCTTCCACCAGCAGCTCAGGGTGCCATTGCACTGCCAGGGCCCGGATGGCATCGGGAGCCCATATGAACGCTTCGACCACCCCATCCGGGGCCTCCGCGATCGGCTGGAGGGCGGGCGGACAATCCGCCCGGCGGCGGATCCCCTGGTGATGATAGGAGTTGACCTCCAGGACCTCGCCGATCCCGTGGGCGCGGAGGAGATCCCGCAAGGCGGGCGGGGGCTCCAGGCGCACCGGGTGGGCCCGGGCAGGCGGAGGGGCGTCGCTGTCGTGGGTCAGCTCCGTGACATCGGGGAGATGCTGGCAGAGCACAGCGCCGAAGGCCACCGCCAGCACCTGCGAGCCCCGGCAAATCCCCAGGATCGGCTTCCCCTGTGCCCGCGCGACCTCCACCAGGGCGAACTCGAAGGCGTCCCGGAGTGGATCCACGGGTCCGGTTCGGGGATGGGGGGAAGCCCCATAACGCGCCGGGTCGATGTCGCAGCCTCCAGTGAGCAGGAAGCCATCCATCCGCTCCGCGAACTCGGGAGCGGCTTCCGGGAGGTTGGGGAGCATCACCGGCAAGCCTCCCGCCCGCCACACCGCCTGCAGGTAGGCGGTCTCCGTGGCGCTCTGCGCGCGACCCAGCGAACCCGATTCCCGGATGTGTTTCACCGTGACCCCGATCCATGGCCGTCGCATGGGGTTCCTCCATGGTTTCGAAGCGCTGAATGTCAAGCCGCTGCCGGACTACAGGCCATACAGCGTTCGGGCGTTCCGTCGCAGGATGGCCTCCGCGGCCTCCTCGGCCTCTGTGGCGGTGAGATCCCCTGCGCGGATGGTTTCCTCCAGCACCTCCCCCAGGATGCGCCGTCCCCAGCGCGCGCCCAGATAAAACAGCTCCGGGATCAGATGGGCGTCGGTGGAGAACATGATCTTGCTGAGAGGTGTGAATTCCAGAAAGGCACGCACCGCGAACGCCATGCCCGATCGGCTCAGGAAGGGGATCGCCAGGCCCAGGTCGACGTAAACATGAGGATAAACGGCGGCGAGATATCCCGCTTCGCGTGTGTAGGGGTAAGAGGCGTGCAGCAGCACGAAGGGCACGCGCTGGAAGCCGGGATGCTCGAGCAGCGGCCGCAGGTGAAGGGGGTTGGCCCATCGCAGATCCAGGTCCGGATCCCCGAAGCCGGTGTGGAACTGAACCGGCAACCGGAGATGGGCGGCGGCCTCCAGCGTCCGCCACACCACCCAGTCGTTCAGGGGCTTGTGGGCCAGCCGGAGGCGTTCCCCCCGCTCCGCCTGCCGACGCAGGGCCTGGAAGGCCGCCCGCGCCGCCTCCGGATCCGGGGGCTCGATGGCCAGGCCCGTCCGGTAGGCGACAATGGTCTTGAAGCCCACCACCTCGGGATCCGGTGCGTGAAGGGCCGCCCGGAAAGCCTCCTCGAACGCTTCCCAGGAAGAAAGCGCCCCCATCAACTGCTCGGCCAAGAACTCCACCCGAAGCAGCCGGCGGACCTGCGCGAAGCGGCTGTGCCAGCGGGTCGGCATGACGCGATCCGGCATGAACCCGTCGTCCAGAAGAATCGTCTCGAAGCCCGCGGCCGCGAAGCAGCGCCGGGCCACTTCCTCGAACCCCAGACGCCCGCGCGCCTCGAGGATGGCCTCCAGCCTCGGCTCGCACCCCAGGAGCTCCGCGATCTCCCGCATGCTGCGACGGAAAAAGATCGTCTCCTGCGCGTGACGGGTCACCACCTCGGCGGCATAGCCTTCCGTGAAGGCGGAAGGATAGGCGAAGTCCTTTGCGGATTCCGGCCGCAGCAGGTTGTGGGCATGCTGGTCGACGATGGGGATGGCGGAGAGATCCACCGGGCCCTCCTGGATCAGTAGCGTTCCAGAAGAATTCGCACTTCCTCTTCGTGGGGCATGTCCTTCATCGCCTCCCACTCCGCCCGTCGCACCGCGAGGTAGGAGCGGGCGAGCTCCGGCCCCAGGGCCTGCAGGAGGACCTCATCCTGCTCCAGGGCGGCGATGGCCTCCCCCAGGGTCGAGGGCAGCGGCCGGATCCCTCGAGCCGCCCGCTCGGATTCCGGCAGATCAGCGGGATCCATCTGGACCGGCTCGCCGGGGTCGAGCCCTTTCTCAAGGCCGTCCAGCCCCGCGGCGATCACCGCCCCGAGCGCCAGATAGGGATTGCAGGAGGGATCCACGGTCTTCAGCTCGATGTGGGTGATCGGCCGGCCGGCGGGAGGCTGGGGGACACGAACCGCAGCCTCCCGGTTGCCGTATCCCCAGCAGGTGAAGGCCCCGCTCCAGAAGCGCGGGCGGATCCGTTTGAAGGAATTGGGGCTGGGGGTGGTGAAGGCCATCAGGGCGGGCAGGTGCTGGAGGATCCCGGCGATGAACGCCCGGGCCTCGGCCGAAAGGGCGTCGGGACGGCGGGGGTCCGCGGTGCGGTTGCGATCGCCCCGCCACAGGCTGAAGTGGAGATGGGCGCCGCTGCCCGCTTTATCGGGGAAGATCTTGGGGACGAAGGAGGCGATCAGGCCGTGACGGCGAGCGACCGCGCGGACGGTCTCCCGGAAGACGATCTGGTTGTCGGCCGCCCGCAGGGCTTCCGCATACCGGATCGGCATCTCGAACTGGCCCGGACCGGATTCCGCGTAGATCATCTCCGGCACGATCCCCTGGGCCTCCAGGGCAGCGGTGAGCTCCTCGAGCAACAGCGCCGCGGCGTCCAGGGCGGCCGTCTGAGCGAAAACCGTCGCATCCGCCGGGAGCACCGAATCCCCCTCCCGCCGGAGCAGATAGAATTCGTTCTCGAAGGCGGCCATGATGCGCCATCCGCGACGCCCCGCCTGTTCGATCATCCGGCGGAGGAACGAGCGCGGGCAATGGGACCATGGCGCATCTCCCTCGTAGATATCCGTGAGCACCCGAGCATGGCCGGGGGCGTAGGGCAGGGGGGTGAAAGTGGACCAGTCCGCCCGCATATGGACCTCGCCGGCGGGGGTGAGCCCGGAACCGGGGGCGAGGGCGTCCATCATCACCGGGAGAGCCTGCTGAGCGGCCGCGATGCCCACCCCTGCTCCCTCCAGGTAGTCCTCCAGGAAAGCTGTGTGGACAGCCTTGGCCCGGATGAGGCCGGCGTTGTCACACCAGATGAAACGCACATAGCGGATCTGGTGGGTGCGGATCGCGGCGAGAACCTCGCTCTTCCCAGACGCCATGTTCCTGGCCTCCCTCCAGTCAGGTGGGGTGAAGCAACAACGACGAACGATCACCCGGTCCAGGGCAGGGCCAAGCCTGCCCCGGACCGGACGCCAGAGAACCTTCGCTCAGGGGGCGGGGACCTTCTGAGGGACACGCTCGGCGGCCAGGGTGAACTTCCCGCCCTTCACCTCGATCACCGTCACTCCCTTCTGCGGGATATGAGATTGGGGCGAGTAACGGATCACCCCGGTGACCGCCGGGAAGTCCCGGATGCTCTCCAGCGCCTTTTTGATCGCCTGGCCATCGGTGGAGCCGGCGCGTCGGATGGCCTCCGCCAGCACATACACGGCGTCGTAACCCAGGGCGGCGAAGACCGCCTCCGGCTCCGTCCCGTATTTCTGCTTGTAGGCGGCGACAAATTTCCGCACCCGCTCGTTCGGCGAGTCGGCGGCGAGCAGGGAGTGAGTGGTGAAGAACACGTTCTCAGCTGCGGATCCGGCCACCTGGATCAGCAAAGGAGTGTCATACCCATCACCGCCGACGATCGGCCCGGTGATGCCGGCGTTGCGGAACTGCTTCACAATGGTCCCCACATCGTCAGGCAGGGCCGCGATGTAATAGAAGGCCGGCTGCTGGGAAAGGGCCTTCACCTTGGCGATCTGGGCCGAGAAATCCTTGTCGCCGGACTGGTAGGTGTCCTCCAGCACGATGGTGCCGCCCAGCTCGGTGAAGCGCTCCTTGAAGTATTTGGCCAGCACCGTCGTGTATTCGGCCCCCTTATCCCACAGCAGATAGGCGGTCTTGCCGAACTTCTCGAAGGCGAACTCCGCCCCCACCGCGGCCTGCACGTTATCCCCGAAGGGGGCCAGGAAGAGCATATCCCCCACCTGCCCCGGCAGGCGCGGCGAGGTGGCCCCTACCGTGATGAAGGGGATCCCAGCTCGCTGGCAGATCGGGCCGGCCGCCAGGACGTAGTCCGAATCGTTGAAGCCGATGACGGCCACCACCTTATCCTGCTCGATCAGCTGGGTGACAACGGTGGCCGCCGTGGCCGGGTCCGTTTTGGTATCGCGGATCAGCAGTTCGATGGGGCGGCCCATCACACCGCCGGCGGCGTTGATCTCCTCAGCGGCCAGCCGGGCCCCATTGGCTGCCGGGACATCGATCGAGGCCATTCCGCCGGTCAGATTGAAGGGCGCGCCGATGCGGATCGGCGCGCCGCCCCCAGGCGGGGAGGCTGGAGGGACGGTCGGGGTGAGGGCAGGAGGCGGGGCCGCTGGCTGACAGGCAGCCGCCGCGAGGAGGAAAACCAGAACCGGAGCCATCCATGGACGTAGCGGGCGCATGGCTATCCCTCCTTCAATTCAGGATCTGCCTTCCGAACGCGCGGAGCTTCCAGGGCTGTTTTCCGTCGTGTGAGCCAGCGCTCCAGGCGTTCAGCGATGGCCTCGAATCGGAGCTCGTGATCGCCCAGCAACCCCTGACGGCGGAAAGTCATCAACAACATCAGCAGCACGGCCAGGCCGATCTGGCTCAGGCCGTAGAGGGGGCCGATCGTGAGGGAACCGACGGCGAGTCCCGGCTCCAGGTTTCGGAGCGCCTCCGTGGCGGCCATCACCAGCAGCGTCCCAAGGATCGATCCGGTGACGCTGCCCATCCCCCCCACGATCATCATCACGATGATCTCGAAGGTCTTGGAGAAATAAAAGGCGTTCGGAGAGAAGGCGGTGAGGAAATGGGCCCACAGCCCTCCGGCGATCCCCGTAAAAAAGGCGCTGATCCCGAAGGCGAGCAGCCGCATCTGACCGATGGACACCCCCACGCTTTTCGCGGCCCATGGATCGTCACGGGCGGCTATGAGCCGCAGGCCCAGGGGCGAATGCTTCAGGCGCCAGGCGATATAGACGTTTAAAAGGGCCCACATGGCTGCCCAGCCCATGGTGGTGAACGGAGGCACGCCCGTGAACGTGCGGGTACCCCGGGTGAAGGCCTCGGCGTTGATCAGGACCACCCGCGTGATCACCAGGAAGCCCAGGGTGGCCACAGCAACGAAGTGCCCGCTCAGCCGCAGAACCGGGATGCCGATCAGGAGGGCGACGATCGCCGCAACCAGGCCCCCCAGGATGAGCGCTGGAAGGAAGGGCAGGGCGATCGAGGCCAGCGGAGCAGGCAAATCGGGCAGATTGACCGCCTTCTGGTTAACCGGAAGCGTCAGGATGGCAGAAGCGTAGGCGCCCAGGGCCATGAAGCCGATGTGACCCAGGGAGAACACGCCGGTGAACCCGGTGAAGAGGTTCAGGCTCACCACCAGCATCAGGTTGATCAGGAACAGGATAGCGAGGCGCTGAAGGTAAGCGTTCCCCCCGCGGTCCAGCGCCAGATAGGCGCCGGTGAGCAACAACACCAGGAAACCTCGCAGCGCCCAGCTCCATTCCCGTCGGATCGAAGGGCCGATCATCTCACACCCGCTCCGCTTCCAGATAGCCCAGCACGCCGCCTGGTCGCACCAGGAGGATCAGGATCAGGATCCCATAAACCAGGGCATCCCGATAACCCACCACTCCGGCAGGCAGGAGGCCCTGGAGCGCGATCTCCAGAGCGCCCAGGAGATAGCCTCCCAGCACCGCCCCCGGGATCGTTCCGAAGCCGCCGATCACGCAGGCCACGAAGGCTTTCAGAACCGGCTCAAAACCCATCCCCGGGTTGATGGTCCCCACGTGGGCGGTCCAGAACAGAACGGCCAGGCCGGCCATAGCCGACCCGATGGCGAAGGCCAGCACCGTGACCTTCCCGATCTCGATGCCCAGGAGTTGCGCGGCCGTGGGGTTCTCCGCCGCCGCCCGCATCGCCAGGCCCAGGCGGGTCCGGGTCACAAAGAGCCCCAGCCCGCCCAGCGCGAGCAACGCCCCCCCGAACGCCCAGAGATGGATGGACGGCAGGAACAGGTTCCCGCCCGGGTGGAAGACCCGGGTAAGAACTTCGGGCATGGGGAAGGGGCGGGATCGCGGGGAGAACAACAGGATGGCCACGTTCTCCAGGAGGACCGCCACCGCGAAGGAGTTGAGCAGCAGCACCACATCCGGGGCGCCCCGCACCGGCCGGTAAGCGATCCGCTCCATGAGCACGCCCAGGGCCGCCGCGCCGGCGATGGCGCCGAGCGCCACGAGCGGGAAGGGCATCCCCTGTTGAAGCAGGAGGAGGCCGATGTAAGCGCTGGCCATCATCACCGTCCCGTGGGCGAAGTTGATCAGCCGCATCACGCCGAAGACCATAGCCAGGCCGACGGCCATCAGGGCATACTGGCTGCCCAGCCCCAGGGCGTTGATCAGCTGCTGGATCCAGAACTCCGGGGAGCTGAGGGCCTGCATCCGATCTCCCCCTTCAGCGACCGAGATAAATACGGATCAGATCCGGGTTTTCCCGCAGGCGATGGGCGGCATCCGCCAGGACCAGCCGGCCGGCCTCCAGCACGTAGGCGCGGTCAGCGATCTCCAGGGCTTTCTCCGCGTTCTGCTCGACGATCAGCATCGTCAGCCCCTGGGCCTTCAACTGCGCCAGCGCCTCAAAGACTTCCTCCACCACGCGCGGAGCCAGTCCCAGCGATGGCTCGTCCAGCAGGAGGACCTCCGGGTCGGCCATGAGGGCGCGGGCGATGGCCAGCATTTGTTGCTGGCCACCGGAGAGCAGGCCCGCCGGGTGATGCAGGCGTTCCTTCAACATCGGGAAGAGGTCGAGGGCCCGCTCCAGGTTGCGGCGTTCCCGAGCCGGATCCCGCAGCCGATAGCCACCCAGGATCAGGTTCTCCCGAACCGTCAGGTTTTTGAAAATCTGGCGGCCCTCGGGGCACTGGATGATCCCCAACCGGGCGATGGTTGCAGGAGGGCGCCCGGTGATCTCATCGCCCCGATACAGCACCTGGCCCCGCACCGGTCGCAGAAGGCCGGAGATCACCCGCAGCGTGGTGGTCTTGCCCGCCCCATTCGGCCCCAGCAGGGCCACCACTTCACCGGGCCCGAGGGTCAGGGACAGGCCGTGCAGGGCGCGGATCGCCCCGTAAGCGGCCTCGAGATTACGCAGCTCCAGAACGGCCGGGCCGTCCAAGGAAGGCCTCCAGAACCAGGGGATTGTGGCGGATCTCCTCCGGGGTCCCCTCGGCGAGCAGGGCGCCGGAGCTCAGCACGTGCAGGCGCGGGCAGAAACGCATCACCACCGGCATGTCATGGGCGACCATCACAATCGCCATCCGCCGCGCCCGGTGCAGCCGGCTCAGCAGATCGATCAGCGCCTCGCTCTCCTCCGGGTGTAGTCCGGCCGTCGGCTCATCCAGCAGGAGCAGCGAAGGTTCCAGGGCCAGGGCGCGGGCGATCTCCACCCGTCGCTGGTCTCCATAAGAGAGCGCGCTGGACGGCCGATGGGCCAGATGGGCGATCCCCATTTGCTCCATCAGCGCCATCGCCCGTTCTCGCAGCTCCCGAACCCGTCGATGCCCGGGTCCGAACCCGAAGAGCGTGGATAGCACATCCGGAGGATAGTGGGCTGTCATGGCCACCATCACGTTTTCCAGAGCCGTCAGGGAGGGGAACAACCGGATGTTCTGAAACGTGCGGGCGATCCCCAGCTTCGGGATGTAATGGGTGGGGAGGCGCGTGAGATCTCGCCCGCGGAAGCGAATGGATCCTCCATCCGGCCGGATGAAGCCGCTCAGCAGGTTGATCAGGGTCGTCTTGCCCGCACCGTTCGGCCCGATCACCCCCAGGATCTCCCCCTCCTGAAGGGTCAGCCGGTAATCCCGCAACGCCACCACCCCCTGGAACCGCTTGGTTAAGCCCTCAACCGCCAGTAAGGGGATCGGGGGGGACGAGATCCCCGTCCCTTCCCGCAGGGGGTTCCCCATCGTATGGGGCGGGACAACCGATGCCGATCCCATGGCCTGACCCTCTCGACGACTTAATGCACAAATGTGAATATATGTTCAATTTTGACTTATTGTATGGGGGTGGGGGGAATTTGTCAAGCGTCCCTCTTGAAAAACCATGGCTTTCCGATCTCCAGAAACGCACCGTTAACCCTCTCTGGGGAGAATCCCGGGGTGTCGAAAACTTGACCTTCCCGTTAACCGGAAGGTTTATCCTGGCGTTGAACGAGGTAGGGGGATGCCCTAAAAAATCCTGGAGATCAGGAGGTGCGGGATGGTCGCTTCTCTCCCCATGCGAATTGGCGGCATGCACTGCTCGCTGTGCGAATCTTCCATCCGCCGTGCTCTCTCGCGTCTCCCGGGCGCTCTGGAGGTCCATGTCAGCGTGGCGCACGGCGAGGCGCTGGTGCACTACGATCCGGAGCGGGCGCGGCCGGAGGATTTCCACCGGGCGCTAAAAGCGCTGGGCTTTACGGTGGAGCCCCCCGATGAAGCCGCAGCCCTCGCCCGGGAGGAGATGGAGCTTCGAAATGCGAGGCGGAAGGCGGGATGGGCGGGCCTCGCGCTGGCGATCGGGAGCGGCCTGATGGGCCTTCGCTTCCTCGCCGGCCCTCATCCGCTCGGGATGGCCGGGATGAGCATACTAGCTCTGGCGATGGCTCTGGGCCCGGCCCGCTTCATCATGCGCAATGGCCTTCAGGCCCTGCGCCGTCGAATCCTCAACCAGGACGTGCTGGTCTCAGCCGCGGCTTTGGCGGGCCTGATCGGCGGGGGGTTAGGCGTGCTGGATCCATCCTTTCCGGCCAGCGCCTTCCTGGGCGCCACCGTCTTCGTGCTGGCCTTCCACGTGATCGGCGGCTACTTCTCCGTTCGAGTGCATGTGCAGGCCTCCCAGGCGGTGCGCCGTTTACTTCGGCTTCAGCCCGAGGAGGCCACCCGGATCCGGCCGGATGGAAACGAGGAAACGGTTCCGGCTTCATGGCTGCGGCCCGGGGATCTCATCCGGGTGCGCCCGGGGGAACGGATCCCAGCCGATGGGATTGTGCGCGCGGGCACCTCCGCGGTCGATGAAAGCTTGCTCACGGGAGAACCCCGGCCGCGCGATCGGCTGCCTGGCGATCCGGTGATCGCCGGGTCGATCAACCAGAGCGGCGCCCTGATGGTGGAGGTGACCCGCGTGGGGGAGGAGACCTTTCTGCGCCAGATCGCCCGGCTGGTGGCGGAAGCTCGGGCGATGAAACCCGGGATCCTCCGTCTGATCGATCGGGTGCTTCTGATCTATGTCCCCGCGGTTTTCGTCGCAGCCCTGGCTGGCTTCCTGCTCTGGACCGTGGGCCCGGTGCTGACGGGAAGGGGGCCGGATCTGACCCGCGCCCTCTTCGCGCTGCTGACCGCGCTGGTGATGGGATATCCATGCGCTCTGGGCATGGCCACCCCGCTGGCGATGATCCGGACCAGCGGGGAAGCGGCCGCGCGGGGCATCCTGATGCGTTCCCCGGAGGCTTTTCACGCCCTCAAAGTCGTAAAAGCCGTTCTTCTCGATAAGACGGGAACGTTGACCGAGGGCCAGCCGGCCTTGATGGCGGCGATCCCTCTGATCGGGGATGAGCGGGAGCTGCTGCGATGGGCGGCGGAGGCGGAGCTCCCTTCGGAGCATCCTCTGGCCCGAACGATCGCGGCCGCTGCTCGTGCTCGCGGGATCCCGCTCTCCGAGCCCGAGGCCTTCGTCGCCTTCCCGGGTCGGGGCGTGATCGCGCGCGTGAGGGGCCATGAAGTCCGGGTGGGAACGATGGCTTTCCTGAATGAACAGGGGCTGGATGGGACGGCTGCCCTTCCGGCGCTGGCCGCCCAGGAGGCGAAGGGTCGGACCACCGTGCTGGTGGCGGTGGATCAAAGGGTGATGGGGATCCTGGTCTTTGGGGATCCTCTGAAGCCGGACGCTGCCGAGGCGGTGGTCGCATTGCGTCGTTTGGGCGTGGAGCCTATGCTGGTTTCCGGGGATAATCCGGGGGCCGTCCGCGCGGTCGCGGAAGCTCTGGACATCGCTCGAGCATGGGCAGGGCTCCTTCCTCAGGAGAAGATTGAGATCGTCCGGCAGCTCCAGCGTTCGGGGCTGCGGGTCGCATTCGTCGGGGATGGGATCAACGATGCGCCGGCTCTGATGCAGGCGGATATCGGTATCGCCATCGGGACGGGGACCGACATCGCCCTGGAGGCGGCGGACGTCGTGATCGTCGGAAAGCGCCTGCACGCCCTGGCGGAGGCCCTCCAGCTTGCCCAGCCCAGTTATCGGCTCGCGGCCACGAATGTGGGGCTGGCCCTGGGCTTCAACGGCATCGGCGTGCTAGCCGCCCTCACGGGGCGCGTGGATCCGATATGGGCCATGCTGGCGATGGGGCTCAGCGTCTCCACGGTGTGGCTCCGATCGGTCTCCGCCCGTTTGCTTGAATCCTGAGAGGGCTCCGAGGAGGCGCAGGGAATGCGGTCGAGGGACGGTCAGCGAACGTGGCGGATTGGTGAGCTGGCGGCGGAACTGGGGATGAACCCGCGGACGCTGCGCTATTATGAGGCGATCGGCCTGATCCCTCCACCGCGCCGGACATCCTCCGGCTACCGGCTGTATGGGAGCGCGGAGCGGGAGCGCTTGCGTTTCATCTGCAAAGCCCGGGCGATCGGGCTGAGCCTTTCTGAGATCCGGGAGATCCTGCGGCTCCGGGATGCCGGGCGAGAACCATGCGAGCATGTCATCGCCATGCTGGATCGGAAGATCGCCGACCTCGACCGGCAGATCCGGGCGCTGGAGCGCTTCCGACGCGAGCTTCAGGCGTTGCGCCGGCGAGCGGCTCGAAGGGCTCACCGCCACGGGGCGATCTGCGGGATCATTGAGCATGCCGCATGAACCTGGGGGCAGGGGAAAGAGCTTCCCCTGCCCCCTCTTCTACTCCTCCACCTCGGCGGCCACCTGGGCCAGCTCCTCCGCCGTCACCGCCTCCACGTTGTAACGGGCCAGCCCATCGCGGATGCGAGCCATCACCTCATCAAAGGACATCGTCACGATCCGCTTGCGGCGGATCGGATTCACCTGAGAAAGCACGGCCTGCTTGAGGAAGGGATAGCGGATCCCTTTCTCATGCAGGGCCTCCAGGATGGGTTCCACCAGCTGGTCAATGGTCTCAATAACCTGCGCCCGGCGCTCCCGCTCCCCGATCGCTTCCCGCATCGGCAGATCCAGGAAGCGATCGACCTTGCGCAGGATCGGCACATAGCCGGCCCCGGCGAACCGTTCTTTCCGGTCATACAGGATGCCCAGGGTGATCAGATAGGCCTCCTCAAACTGGAAGGCGAAAGTTCGTTCTGGCGCCTCTGGATGCTCCTCCCGGAGGGTTCGATACATCCGGAGGACCTCCAGCGCCTTCTCCCGGAGGTTGTGGGCCTTCTCTGTGTTGAGGCCGAGGATGTGATAGGCCACCGACGGATCCGGGATCAGGATGGCCATAATGGTCCGGGCTCCCAGCTGGGCCATCGCCTCCCGCCGGTGATTGCCGTTGGGGGTCCAGTAGCGGCCATCCGGCGTTCGGACGGCCACGATGGGGTCAATGAAGCGGCCGATCTCCCGAATGACCGATTTCAGCCGCTCCACATGGTGAGGGGAAAGATCCCGCTGGTAGGGGGTGGGCTCCACGCGATCCAGCGGCAGCTCCACCAGGAGTTGCCAGCGGCGGGCGTAGGGCTCTGGATAAGCCGCCCACACGATGCCGCCATCCGCCTCCACCTGCCGGATGAATTGCTGGATCTCCTCGGGAACTTCCCGGAACATGGCCATCCCCTCCGGCGAGGGATGCAGCGCACGACCGAATCCAGAACGCCTGAGGGCGGATGTTTCCTCTCTGGATCCAGCGAGCCGCGGAAGGAGGGATTCGATCAGGATGGGAAGCGAGATCGGCTCCCGCCAAAATTATACCAGCTTTACAAATCCCCCTCTGGAAGAGCGAGAAAGGGAATGATGGGTCACGAAAACCACTCTGAGGGCCTGGCGGGGGTTTCCAATCCGCGCCCGGCCCCGGCAGCACGCCCTTGTCCGAACCCATGTTCGGATTTCAGCCGCTTAGGAAGTGGAGCCCTTCCGCGATCCGCATTAAAATAACCGTGTGGATCCTAAACCGGGAGGTGCATCATGGCGCACACCCTTCCTCCGCTTCCATACCCCTATGATGCGCTGGAGCCTTACATTGATGCCCAGACCATGGAAATCCACCACACCCGGCATCACCAGGCTTATGTGAACAACCTCAACGCCGCCCTGGAGAAATACCCGGAGCTCCAGGACGTGCCGGTGGAAACCCTCCTGCGGAACCTTCCCAGCGTCCCCGAGGACATCCGGGAGACGGTGCGCAACAACGGCGGGGGCCACCTGAATCACAGCATGTTCTGGACCTTGATGAAACCCGGCGGGGGCGGGGAGCCCACCGGCGCTCTGGCGGAGGCGATCGCCAAGGCCTTCGGTAGCTTCGCCAACTTCAAGGACCTCTTCACCAAGGCGGCCATGGGCCGGTTCGGCAGCGGCTGGGCCTGGCTCAGCATGACGGCCTTCGGCAAGCTGGTGGTGCATTCCACCCCGAACCAGGACAACCCGGTGATGGAAGGCCTCATCCCGCTGCTGGGCCTGGACGTCTGGGAGCACGCTTACTACCTGAAATACCAGAACCGGCGGGCGGACTACGTGCAGGCCTGGTGGAACGTGGTCAACTGGGATCAGGTGGCGGCCAACTACGCCAAAGCCCTCGAAGCGATCCGTGCCGGCGCCCGGGCCTGAACTCCCATGCGAGGAAGAGGCGCCGTCCGAAGATCCGCGAGCCCGGTCCGAGAAGGCCGGGCTCGCGCTGGTTTTCCATGGCGCCCGGTTGCCGGGAGGCCCAAAGGCATGCCAGGATGAACACGAGGACGTTCGGGAGGGGTTTCGAATGGGCTACGCGCCGCTGACCCTCCAGGGGGTCGCACGGCGGATCCGGGAGGCTCTGACGGATCCCGAAGGGGGAGAAGCGGACGCCTGGCTGCCGATCCGGGAGTTCCTGGACGATTTCCGCGCCGCTGCCCCGGAGGTCCGGCAGGCCATGATCGAGGCCCGCCCGGAGCCCACCGGGGACCCCCGTTTCGACGCCTACCTGGCGGCCCTGGCCGAGCATCTGGCCATCCATCACAACCTGAGGGTCCCGGAGTGGGTTGAGGAGCCCGGGCGGTTTCTGGATCGCTGGTGGTTCCCCACCCGCTTCCGCAGCCTGCATGCGATGGCCCTGGTGGAGAGTCCGGCCTCCTTCCGGCGACGGGGGATTTTTATCGACCACACCGAATTCGAGCGCTGCTGAACCATGAACCGCGAGGAGATCCTGGACACGCTGCGGCGCCTGGCCACTTTTCTTCATGAGCGAGGCATTCAGGGTGATCTGTATCTGGTGGGTGGCGCAGCGATGGCCGTAGCCTACAACGCGCGACGGTCGACACGGGATGTCGCTGCGATCTTCGAGCCCAAAATGGAGATTTACCAGGCCGCACGTCAGGTGGCAGACGAAATGGGCTTGCCCGAAGGCTGGTTGAACGATGCGGTAAAAGGCTTCGTCGGAATGGAAAAGCCCGATCCGCAGCCGCTCCCTGTCCTGGATGAACCCGGTCTTCGCGTGATGGCTGCTTCTCCACGGCATCTTCTGGCCATGAAGCTGCTGGCAGCCCGACGGGAAGATGAAGAGGACATCCGTTACCTGCTCGATATGTTGAACATCCGGCGTCCAGCGGAGGCTTTCCGGATCCTGCTGGAGACTTACCCGGAGGCCCGGATTCCTCCGAGGGCGCGCTTTCTGGTCGAAGAGATTCTGGGACCCGAGGAGAGCCAGAATGAAAAGCCCATGTCCTGTCATCCTGAGGAGGGATAAACCATGGCTTCCCTACATGAGCTCCGCGCCCGCGGCCAGTCGGTCTGGCTGGATGAGATCCGCCGGGAATGGCTGACCCAAGGAGAGCTGGCCCGCTGGATCGAGCGCGGCGTCACCGGAGTCACCAGCAACCCGACCATTTTCGAGCGGGCCATCACCACCAGCCCGGCTTACGATGCGGCGCTCCAAGCCCATCTGGCCCGGGACCCCGAGATGGAGACGACGGCCCTCTATGAAGCCCTGGCGGTGGAGGATATCCGGATGGCCGCGGACCTCCTGCGCCCGGTTTATGAGGCGACCGGAGGGACAGATGGCTTCGTCAGCCTGGAGGTCTCGCCCCATCTGGCGCACGACACGGGGGGGACGATCGCCGAGGCCCGGCGGTTGTGGCATGCCGTGAACCGTCCGAACCTGATGATCAAGGTCCCGGCCACCCCCGCCGGCATCCCGGCGATCGAGGACCTGATCGCTGAAGGAGTGAACGTCAACGTCACCCTGATCTTCTCCCCCGCTCATTATGAGGCGGCGGCAGAGGCCTACTGGCGCGGCCTGCGGCGCCGGGCGGAAGCCGGCCGGGACCTCCGATCTGTGGCCTCGGTGGCCTCGTTCTTCGTCAGCCGCATCGATACCGCGGTGGACCGCGCGCTGGAGGCCCTGGGGACGCCGGAGGCGCGCGCCCTTCTGGGGCGGATCGCGCTCGCGGTGGCCAAACGGATCTACCGGCGCTTCCGGGAGCGTTTTCTCCCCCATGCCTTTCCGGATCTCGCCGCCCGGGGAGCCCGGGCCCAGCGGGTGCTGTGGGCCAGCACCAGCACCAAGAACCCGGCCTACTCGGATGTGAAATACGTGGAGGGATTGATCGGCCCGGATACCGTGAACACGATGCCCCTGGCGACCCTGCAGGCCTTCGAAGACCATGGTCGCGTTCCCGGGGATACCATCCTGGAGGGATGGGAAGAGGCGGAAGCGGATCTCCGCGCGCTGGACCGGCTGGGCATCGATCTGGAGGAGATCCTGGAGCGTTTGCAGGCGGAAGGGGTGGACGCTTTCCGCCGCTCTTACGAAACCCTCCTGGAGGCGCTGGAGCGCAAGCGGACAACCGTGCTCGCAACCGCTCGCCCCATCGATTGATCGGCACAATCCTCCCACGATCCTGGAGGCTCTGCGATGAAGTGGGCACAGACCGAAACCCTGCCCGGGTTCATGGCCGGCGCGCTCACGCTGCGCCCCTTCACAGGGGAGCGGGTGATGGTGGTCCGGGTGGAAGCCCCGGCCGGCGCGACCGTCCCGGCGCACTCCCATCCCCACGAGCAGATCACCCTGGTCCTCCACGGCCGTCTCCGTCTGCGGATGGCCGGCGAGGAAAAAGATCTGGGCCCCGGGGAGATCGTGCATATCCCATCCGGGGTCGAGCATGAGGTCACATTCCTGGAAGAAACCCTGGCCTTCGATGTCTTCCAGCCCCCTCGGGAGGATTTCCTGACGCTTCCCCTCTCTGAATCGGGGAGGGGAAAGGGGGGTCCTCGGACCTAACCCCCCGGCCCCCTTTCCTACGAGGGAAGGGGGAGCTTGAAAATCCCCCCTCCCCGTTTCGGGCTGTCGCCCACCTGCGGATGATCATAAAGGGGAAAAGGGGAGGGGTAAGAGGAGGAGGTCTCGACGATGGCTCCTACCTGGACTTCCGCCTACCAGCGCCTGGTGTTCCAGGAGCCCGAGCCCGGGATCCTGGAGATCATCCTTCACCGGCCCGAAGCCCTCAACGCCCTCGATGCGGTCGCCCACCGGGAGCTCACCTACGTCTGGCGGGACATCGATGCGGATCCCTCCATCCGGGTGGTCCTGGTTCGAGGATCCGGCCACGCGTTCTCTGCGGGCGGAGATTTCGCGCTGATTGAGGAGATCATGTCGGATCCCGAGGCCTGCATGCGAGTCTGGAAAGAGGCACGGGATCTGGTCTACAACATCCTCCACTGCGGCAAGCCTATCGTATCGGCGATCGAGGGGCCAGCCGTGGGGGCGGGGCTGGCCGTCGCCCTGCTGGCCGACATCTCCGTCGCCGCGCGTGGGGCGCGGCTGCTGGATGGACATGGGCGTCTGGGGGTGGCGGCGGGGGATCATGCGGTGCTGGTCTGGCCGCTGCTGATGGGGATGGCCAAAACGAAATACTATTTACTCCTCAATGAGCCCATCTCCGGGGAAGAAGCGGAGCGCCTGGGTCTGGTTTCCCTGTGTGTGGAGGATGGGAAAGCCTATGAAACGGCGCTGGAGATCGCCCGGCGCCTCGCCCGGGGGAGCGCCCCGGCGATCCGCTGGACGAAATATGCCCTCAACAACTGGTTTCGGATGGCCGGACCGATCTTCGATGTCTCCACTGCCCTGGAGTTCCTGGGCTTCCAGCTTCCGGACGCCCGGGAGGGCCTCCAGGCCCTGCGAGAAAAGCGCCCGCCCGGCTTTTCCGGAAAGGCACCGCTTTAGTATTCATCCGATTATGTTCCGGCTTGATCTACATCCCTCTCCAAAGCATGGGCAGCGAAGCAGGCGGCTTCATGGAGCCGCGCTACCCCACCGATTGTAACAGCGCATTTTTCATCTTCGGATTCCTCTGGTATAATCTATGGCCAAATAGCATGTCCATGGGTTGCAGAGATCGCTCTCAGCGGTCTCTTCAAACCATGGGATTCTCACCGAGAAGGTTTCCTACAATCCGGGCGGTGCCTTCCATGGATCGAGTCTTCGTCGCCCAGGTATCGACTTCGTCGCCTGAGGATTTGAGGAACGCGATCCAGCGAGGCATGAGGGCGCTGGAGCTCTCACTTCCCACCCATCGCCGGATCTTGATCCAGCCCGCCTGCCCATGGGCCCACCCTCGCTTTGCTCCCCATGTCTTTACGCCCCTCCCGCTTCTCGAGGCCGTCCGAGCCCTGTTTTCCGGCAACTCCCTGATCGTCGGTGCCGGCAGCCTGCCGGGGTTTCCCTCGCGTTACACCATGAAGCAGGCGGGTTATTGGGCATGGGCCCGGCACCACAGGATTCCCATGTGGCCTCTGGATGAAGCGCCTAGCCAGCGATCCGAATCGGGGATCCGGATGCCGCAGGTTGTTCACGAGACGGACATGCTGATCGCATTGCCTCGATTGACCGGAAGTGGTTTTCTGGGATTCGCCGGGGCCGCACGACATCATATGTTTCTGTTATCCCCTTCCGATCATCTGCAGGCTTACCCGCGTCTTCCAGAGGTGCTGATCGATAGCTTGAGGATCCGGCCCCCTGATCTGATCATCCTGGACGCCACCCAGGTCCTTCATCGAGGGGGCGAGCTGGCCGGCGAGCCCGTTGCGTTTTCCCTGCTGATCATCGGCACGAACATCCTTGCTGTCGATCGGCTCGCCGCGTTGCTGTATGGCCTGGACCCGATGGAGGTCTCATGGCTTCGGCTGGCGATCCAGCGGGGATCTGCTCCCGCCTCGCTGAAGGATCTGCAGGTCCTGGGGGACCTCTCGCTGGAGGACCTGCGTTGTTTGGGCGAGCGGATCGTTCATGCGGATCCATTCCCCGAGCGATATGCATGGCCTCCTCAGGTGCGGGTTTACCGCTCTGAGGCTGAGCCTCTGTGGAACATCCCCGGAGCGTTGATGGAGACCATCTGGGTGCTGGAGCATGGAGGGATCTCCCTGGCGAAAGCGCGGGAGACGGCGATCGTGATTGGACCGGTTGGGGAATTGCCACGCCCGCGCACAGATACCGCAGCCGCTATCCTGCTGGGGGATTCCGCACGCGCGGACTATCGGGGATACAGTCGGATTGTCCGGTTGCCTGGCCGCCATGTCCCCGTCGCCCGACTCCTGCTGGATCTCCCATACATCCTGCAGGTCGCCTCGATACGCAGCGAGCTGGGATGGGAATTCCTGTGGGAATCCATGCGCCATGCAATGCGCCGGCGATTCCTGATGAAGAGCCCATGAGGGCGAATACGGGGAACCAGGCCTGGGCTTCTTGCATCCTGGCCTGACCCTAAACACTTCCTTTACAAGGAGGGCATCATGTTTGCGGTCCTGCAGCGTATCGGGCGTTCCTTGATGCTGCCGATCGCCGTGCTTCCGGCAGCGGGGATCCTCCTGCGGTTCGGCCAGCCCGATCTCCTGAACATCCCCTGGCTGGCGGATGCGGGTGGAGTGATTTTCGGCAACCTTCCATTGCTCTTCGCCGTCGGCGTGGCCATCGGCTTCACCGCCGATGTCGGGACGGCTGGTCTGGCCGGGGCTGTCTGTTACTGGGTGATGACGAAGGTCCTTGCGGATATCAGCACCAGCGTCTATCATCTGGAGAAGCCGTCCGACATGGGTGTGCTGGCCGGCATCCTGAGCGGCCTGCTCGCGGCTTATCTTTACGAGCGGTTCCACACTATCCAGCTGCCGGAGTGGCTGGCCTTCTTCGGCGGCAAGCGCTTCGTTCCCATCGTGACCGCCTTTGCCGCGGTGATCCTGGGCATTGTGTTCGGGCTGATCTGGCACTGGCCGGAGCAATGGCTGGCCGCGGTGGGGAACTGGGCTACCCAAGCTGGGCCCTTTGGAGCTGCCATCCATGCCTTTCTGAACCGCCTGCTGATCCCCTTCGGACTCCATCATATTATCAACTCGATCGTCTGGTTCCAGTTCGGCGATCTCACCCGGTTCTTCGAGACACGCGGAGCGGAGGGCGGCCTGTTCATGACCGGGTTCTTCCCCATCATGCTCTTTGGTCTGCCAGGGGCCGCCCTGGCCATGTATATGACAGCGGATCCCAAGCGACGGCCCATTGTAGGTGGCATCCTGTTCTCGGCAGCGCTTACCTCCTTTGTCACCGGGATCACCGAGCCGGTGGAGTTCGCCTTCATGTTCGTTGCCCCGGTTCTCTATGTGCTGCATGCGGTGCTGACGGGGATCTCCGCCTTCGTTACCGTTTCCCTGGGGATCCGGGATGGCTTCACTTTCTCCGCGGGGATCATCGATTACATTATTAACTTTGGGATTGCTAGGCAACCGCTATTGCTCCTGGTGGTGGGAGTGGTGTTCGGAGTGATCTACTACGTGCTCTTCAGCTGGCTGATCCGCGCTCTGAACATCCCGACTCCAGGTCGAGAGCCGGAAGCTTAAGAGCAACCGGGACAGGCATCCCCGCATCTTCATCATTGACCGGGATCAGCAGGGGCCTTGCCGGCTACCGGGTGTGGAGTGGTTTCAGATGCCCCGCACCCGGTAAATTCCTGTTCACGGCTCTTCACGCTGACGGGAGAAGAGACTTCTGGGAGGCAGTGAAGGATGCGGGACAAGGCGTTGCGTTATATTGAAGCGCTGGGGGGGCGCGAGAACATCCGGGAGCTCGATGGCTGCATCACCCGACTGCGGGCCACCCTTGTGGATCCCAGTAAAGTGGATGAGGCCAAGCTGCGAGCGGCCGGGATGATCGGGCGGCCAATTCGAATGGGGAATGGCATTCAGATCGTGGTGGGTACCCACGCGGAGCTGATCGCCACGGAGATCAACAAGATCCTCCGGGGGGATTAGATGGTGCCCATCCTATCTCCTTTCACCGGCCGTGTTGTGCCTCTGGACGAGGTTCCGGATCCCGTGTTTGCGGAGCGCATGCTGGGAGAGGGCGTCGCCGTCGATCCCAGGGAGGGGATTGCGGTGGCGCCCATCCGCGGCCGCCTCGTGGTGCTGCACTCGGCCAACCATGCGTTCGCCATCGAGGCGGAGAACGCCCTGAAGGTTCTGGTGCACATCGGCCTGGACACTGTTCACCTACGGGGGGAGGGTTTTGAGCGAGTGGCCCAGGAGGGGGATTGGGTAGAAGCAGGCCAGCCCATCGTGCGCTTTGATCCCGGGCGGATCCGGGCAGCCGGTTACTGCCTGCTCTCCCCGGTGGTCCTGCCGGATCTCCCAGAGGGCTATCGGATTCAACCTGTCATGGCTTCCGAAGTGGTCGCGGGGCGGGATCCTTTGCTTTACGTCATGGTGGAGAACCATGTCGGCTAAGCGCCTGCTGGAAGCTTTTGCCAGCGATTTCCGCGCCATGGACGGTCGGGCCCTCCTGGAGAGCATCCGGCGATCGGAAGGGCGGGTCCTGTGTGCAGAGGTCCTGGCGCTTGCCCCTCCTCTGGTCGATGGGATCAGCAATGCGGAGCTGGCGGCCGCGATGGGAGCCGATCTGATCCTGCTGAACGGTTACAATGTGCTTCAGCCGCAGGTGCCTGGCTTCCCGAGTGAATCCGAGCTGGATCTGGGATGGGCGCGTCTATCCACCGGCGTAGGCACGACTCCCGCGCAGGTGAAAGCGTGGATCGGACGCCCGGTCGGCCTGAACCTGGAACCGATCCCGAACCCTGAGAAAGCCGCTCGGGCAGTGGGGCGACTGGCCACCTCAGAGAACGCCCGGCGCGCCCTTGAGCAGGGTGCGGACTTCCTGGTGATCACCGGCAACCCGGAGACGGGGGTGACCGGAGAGGGAATCGCCGAGGCAGTCGCTCAAATCCGAAAGGCGATCGGCAACATTCCCTTGATTTTGGCTGGCAAGATGCATCGAGCTGGAGCGGACGAGCCGGTGATCTCGGGGCGGGACGTGGAGGCGATGATCGAGGCGGGGGCGGATGGGATCCTGATCCCCCTGCCCGGGACCGTTCCGGGCGTGACGGAGGAGGAGGCCGCCCGGCTGACCGCCCGAATTCACCGGGCAGGCCGTCTGGTGATGGGAACCATCGGCACCTCCCAGGAAGGCGCCACTCCCTCGGTCATAGAGCAGCTGGCGCTGGTGGGCAAGCGGGCAGGGGTGGATATCTTTCACATTGGCGATGCGGGATTCATGGGGATTGCCTTCCCGGAGAACATCTATGCCCTTTCTGTGGCCATCCGTGGCCGACGGCACACCTGGCGCCGGATGGCTGCATCTCTCTATCGCTGAGCTGTATGTGGGCATCCGATCTCACAGGGCTTCCTGAGGGCGGGGTGGGGGTTCATCGCCCACCCCGCCCCTGCATTTCTCACGGGGTGAAGCCTAATCCAGTTTCCATGGCAACTTATGGGAAAGCAGCTGGGGAACAAGATCCGGGCATGAGGAATGGAAGAAAGCCAGCTCCAGCATCAGCGGGCCTGCCGGGAAAAGGAGAATCCCTGGAGCGATCTTTGCCTTTTTAAGATAGAGGGGACCTGCCCGAACTTCTACTCGGCCTTCCTGGATAGTCTGTCGCCACCGCTCCCATGTTCGAGCGCCCATCCGCCTCCGTTGATTCTGCACATCCCGATAGATGGTTGCCGCTGAGATGCGGATGCCCAGATTACGCATTATGAAAGCGGCAGCTGCCCCAGAGAAACCGGCCAGATACAGGAGCACCCCCAGAGCTCGAAGCATCAGGCTTCGTTGCTGGCCGGTCTCCACCACCTCCGGCTGAGCTGTCCACGTCATTCCACATCGCTTACAGCGAAAGCGGATCTGCTCCAGCAGCGTGGGAGTTAAATCTCGAACCCATCGAATTCGTCGCTGATGGATCACTGCTGTGGGGGCCCGGCAAACCGGGCACCAGCGGGCGATCTGTATCTGCTCGGACGACAAACGAAAAACGGAAGCACCAGCCTGAAGAAGCGAGCATGTAGCCATGATGGTCACCTGGGTAAGGAGGGACAGAGGAAGCTGTCTACCACGTCTCCAGCTGGGCTGTCATCCCAGCATCCACGAAAAGCAGGGAGCCGGTGATATACGATGACTCATCGCTGGCCAGGAAAAGCGCTGCATAGCCTACATCCTCCGGCGTCCCCAGGCGGCCCAGCAGCTGACGACGCTCCACCTGACGGCGCATCCCCTCTGGATCTGGGGAGGAGGCGAAGATCCCCCGTACCAGGGGAGTGTCGATCCAGCCCGGACATATGGCGTTCACCCGGATATTGTCTCGAGCCACATCGATCGCCGCGGCTCGCGTCAAGGCCGCCAATCCACCCTTGGAGGCAGCATAAGGCGCCGTTCCCCCAACATTTTGAACAGCATGGACGGAAGCGATATTGATGATGCTCCCACCGCCAGAAGCCTTGATATGCGGAATGGCATATTTAGAGCACAGGAAAGGACCTATCAGGTTCACAGCGAGACAGCGCTCGAATTCCTCTCGCGTTGCTTCAGTGATGCTTTTATAGACCCCGATCCCGGCGTTGTTGACCAGGATGTGAAGGGCTCCGTAACGCTCGATGGTTTTCTGGATCATAGCCTTCACGTCCTCTTCATTGGATACATCACAGCGGATGAAAAAAACCTCGAATCCATGATCGCGTAATTCCCGCTCGGTTGCCTGACCCGCCTCCGTATTGACGTCGGCGATGACCACCTTCGCCCCTTCCCGGGCGAAGACCGTCACGATCCCCTTGCCGATCCCCATCGCTCCGCCTGTTACAATGGCCACCTTATCTTTCAGCCGCATGGCCATACCTCCTGAAAGGATTTAACGCCAGCGAGTCTGCTGATTGCGAATCAGCTGCTCCAGGTCTGATCGATTGCACCAAGCGATATCGCCAATGAAAGTGTGTTTCAGGGCTGCATAGGCCACGCCGTAGGCCAATCCACGTAAGGGATCTTCCTGGAGGAACCCGGTGAGGAAGCCTGCCACCATGGCATCTCCGGCGCCCACCCGATCAAGGGGCTCAAGAGGGTAGCCCGGTTGTTTGTAGATCTCGCCTTCATACCAGAGAAGAGCTCCGCCCTCTTCCAGGGTGAGCACGATGGTCATCCCTGGATAGCGCTGGGCCGCCTCACGCAACATGGTTTCCGGATCCCCGCTCCATCCGAGAACCTGCCTGGCCTCCTGCAGAGTGCAAAACAGCACATCAATAGCAGGAAGGAAGGGCTGGATAGCCTGGCGAGCATCCTCAGGGGACCATAATTTGGAGCGATAATTCACATCGAAGGAGATCTTCAGGCCTGCAGATTGGGCCTCTCGAATTGCCCGGCAGATCAGGCGATAGCAATTCGAGCCTAAGCCGGGAGTGATCCCAGTGAGGTGAATCAGCCGGGCTTGATGGACATAATCCCAATCCACCTCTTCAGGGTCGATCTGAGAGAAGGCTGAACCGGCCCGATCGTAAATCACCTGATAGGGGCGAGGAGGTTGCCCAAGCTCGAGATAATACAATCCCACCCGACCTTCGGAGGTCCAGATCACCCGCGAGACATCCACACCATGTTCGCGGATCTTATTCACAATGCGCCGTCCCAGGGGATTGTTCACCAGACGTGAAATCCAGCCGCTGGAAATCCCCAGTCGTGAGAGGCCAATAGCTACATTCGATTCCGCCCCTGCAACCTCCAGACGGAGGATCTCAGTTTGCTCCAGGCCGAACCCGGGCGGTGCGGTCAAACGCAGCAATGTCTCACCAATGGTCACGACATCGGGCATTGGTCGGCGCCTCACCGGATTTGATGTTTCGGGGATTTAAATAGTCTTTGAAGAGACATCCGCATTCGCTCGGGATTCCGCGCGTTCGTCCAAAATCAAACCTGAAGTTCACGCAGAGAACGGGAAAGCCGGCGACAGGCTTCCCGGAGCTGGACCAGACCCCCTGAGGCCATCACATAAGAGCCCACCAGTGCGCTCCCGACACCTACGGCGATCGCCCCTGCGCGGAGGAACACTGCGGCGTTCTCAATGGTGACTCCACCGGTTGGGAGGAATGGAATGTCCGGAAAAGGCCCACGCAGGTTTCGCAGATACTCAGGACCACCGGGCATGGCGGGGAAGATCTTCACCATCGCGGCACCCCTCTGCCATGCCCGCCAGATTTCTGATGGGGTAAAGGCCCCGGGAATCACAGGGATCCCGCTCTCCCGACAGAAAGCGAGAAGGGACTCGTCCGTGTGAGGGCTGACAATGAAACTGGCACCAGCTTTCAACGCGCGTCGCGCCTCATCGATGGAAAGGACTGTTCCAGCACCGATAGCGGCGCGATCTTTGAAGGCCCGCGTGATCCGGGCGATCTGTTCTGAAGCGTGAGGGGAGTTCATGGCCACTTCGATGGCCAGAAAACCTTCCTCCACCAGAATCCGCGTGATATCCTCGAGCCGATCTCCAAAGTCTCCCCGAATGATGATCAGGGCCCGGCTTTCCCGGATCGCCTGAATGGGCTCCATGGCTCCTCCTACAGTCCACGATCTGCAGTGGAGAGGATCTGGGGCCCTTCGGAGGTCACTGCCACATTGTCTTCAATGCGGATCCCACCGAATCCAGGGATATAGACGCCCGGCTCAACCGTGCATACCATTCCGGCCTCCAGTGATGTCTGAACGCCCGGGGCCAAGAAGGGGATGAACTCGTGATAGCGATAGCCCACACCATGCCCCGTGATATGGTTGAAATATGCCCCGTATCCTGCCTCTTCAAGCACCCTGCGGGCTGCCGCATCAACTGCTTCCGCCGGCACTCCGGGACGCATTGCCTGAATGGCTGCCTGCTGAGCCTGCTGGACCAGGTTATAAACTTCCCGCTGTCGAGGATTGGGGTCGCCGGCCACTACAACCCGGGTGAGGTCGGACCAGTAGCCATCTACCACAGTCGCCAGCTCCACCATTACCAGATCGCCCTCCTGGATAACCCGCGAAGTCGAGGGGACCAGCAGGTAGCCCCTGTAGCTTCCCTCCGGGCCCGCGCTGACCTCCGCGGAAGCACGGACCAGGCGCGCTCCTCGATAACCTGCTCCTCGCGCCCGGATCTCCGCTTCAATCGCCGCGCCAACCTGAGCTTCAGTCTGGCCCGGGAGGGCCAGCTCTTTGAGCCGCGCAAGGCCGAGCGCGGCAACCTCATTGGCAAGGCGGATCCGTTCGATCTCGTAAGAGGTCTTGACGGCGCGAGATCGCGCAAGCAGATCGTCCGCCCCTTTCAGGGTGGCGTTGGGAAATACCTCACCAAGCAGATGATGCCAGGGAGCGGCAGGGACCACCGGTTCTGCGTGGCGATACGTTGGAGCGACCACCTCGGTGGAGCGTTCTATCCCAATGAGGGATCGATGCAATCCCAGGCGATCTCGGAACCTGGACAGGTGCTCGCGATAGGAGACATAGAGATCCGGATCCTTGAGGAGTCCCCAACCGAAGGGGACCACTTCCGCCCACTCCGGATCAGTGTAGTCCAGCTCGATCTCGGGGACGAGAAGACCCACATAGCCATCACGGGTGATCAGAGCAATGGAGAATCCATGATGGGGCCAGTAGTTGGTCAGGTAGACCACATGCTCCGGCAAACGACAGATCAGGGCATCATAGCCTTCCTCTTGCATCAGCCCCAGCAAGCGCTCCCGGCGAGCGGTATCGATCATAGGAGACCTCCTTCATTTCGGATAGATCCGTTCCTCCGTTGCAGCATCGAAAACAAAGAGGTGCTCTGGGGGCCATAGCAGCCATACCCGCTGGCGCAGTTGCAAAGGTAGATCAATGGAGGCAATCGCTTTCAATACGAAGGGACCAGCCCGGAGATCGATAATGCGCTCCAGACCCAAAGGCTGAATGATTTCAACCTCGGCCTCTACGGATCCGGGAGCCCGGCTCAGGAGGATCTGGAGATGCTCGGGACGGATTCCCAGAAGAACCTCTCGTTTTTCTCCAAGCTGAACAGGGGAGAGGAGCGTGAAATCCGCGTGGATGAAGCGGGTGCCTTCCGGCTCTGGGATCGCCTGACAGCGCAGCAGATTCATCCCCGGGCTTCCCAGAAAACTGGCCACGAAGGCAGTTGCGGGCCGGTCATAAAGAACCTGGGGCTCGTCGACCTGCACCCCGCGCCCCTCCCGTATCACCAGAATACGGTCCGCCATAGCCACTGCCTCTTCGAAATCATGGGTGGCATAAATCATGGTCTGGCCCGTCTCCCGCTGGAGACGCTTAAGCTCCGCGGCCATCTCCTGACGGATCTTCGCGTCTAGATCCGTGAACGCCTGATCCAGGAGCAGAACGCGAGGCCGACGGACCATCGCCCGGGCGATGGCGACCCGACGGCGCTCACCGCCGCTGTAGGTATGGGGCAGGCGATGAAGCAAGTGAGAGATCCGCAGCAATTCAGCGATCTCGCCAACCCGCCGACGGATCTCTCCTTCCGGGAGCCGGCGCAGGCGCAGGGGATGGGCGATGTTATCAAACGCCGACATGTGCGGGTAAAGCGCGACATCCTCGAAGACCATCGCCACATCCCGTCGCTGGGCAGGTATTAAGTTCATCAGCTCTCCACCGATCCAGACCTCCCCCATATCGGGCCTCTCCAGGCCGGCGATGATCCGGAACGTGGTGGTTTTCCCTGCCCCTGGAGCTCCCAGCAGGCAGAAGAATTCCCCATCTTCCGCAAAGAAATCCAGGCCCTGAAGGGCCGTGATCCGTCCATAACGCTTATGGAGCTGGCGGACTTCGATGGAAGCCATCAGTAGAGCCCTTGACCGGTTTGTGGGTCGAACAGTAAGGCCTGGTGCGGATGGAAAACGATTTCCAGGTCATCTCCCACAGTGAAGCGTCGCGTGCTCGGCGTGACCATCTGAATCAGGAGCCCGCTGCGGGTTTTTAGATCCAGGATTAACTTTCGGCCCAGCGGCCGAATCAGATCGACCTTCACCGGAATTCGAACGAGATCCCCAGGGGAAGGTGCCTGCGGATCAGAAATCTGCAACTGCTCAGGGCGGATCCCCAGAATCAGATGGGGAAGGGAACGGCTCGCTTCGATAATCCCCCGGCGTTCATCCACCCGCAGTTCGAAATCCAGAGAGCTCAGCAAAGCATGCCCTTCGGAGATCCGATATTCGACGGAGATCAGATTCATCGGCGGCCGGCCGATAAAACTGGCCACAAAGAGCGTCGCAGGGCGCCAGTAAACCTCATCGGGGGTTCCAACCTGCTCTATGCGTCCCGCGTTCATCACAACCACCCGGTCTCCCAGCGTCAGGGCTTCCTCCTGATCGTGAGTCACGTAGACCATCGTACGACCAAATTGATACTGCCAGCGCTTCAGCTCGGCTCGCATCAACTCCCGCAGCCCGGGTCGGAAGTTGTTGAGAGGCTCATCCAGAAGCAGCACCTGGGGCTCAATCACCAGGATACGGGCCAGAGCGACCCGCTGCATGGTGCTCAGATCCAGTCGGGAAGCCCGAAGATTCAGCACCGTTTCCAGCTCGAGCGCCTGAGCCACCGCTCGCACGCGACGTTCGATCTCGGCCGGGGGGACGCGCCGAACCCGCAGGCCGAAGGCCAGGTTGTCATAAACGGACATGTGCTGAAACAGCGCATAGTTCTGGAACATAAAGCCGATGTTGCGTCGTTGAGGCGGCCAATCGGTGATACGCTGACCTCGAAGATAGATTTCCCCACGCGTTGGCCGCTCCAGGCCTGCGATCATCCGCAGTGTGGTCGTCTTCCCGCATCCAGAGGGCCCCAGGAAGCACAGGAACTCACCTTCCTGGACCTCCAGATTCATATCCTGGACCGCGATGGTTCCGTTGAATTCTTTGGTGATCCCTTCCAGCCGGATCAAGTTCTGCTCTTTGTAGGCCATGGCTACTTAACCAGTCCAAAGGTGAAGGCCCGAACGAGATAGCGCTGGATCAGATAGCCGGCGATCAGGACCGGGATGGAGGCGACAATACCCAGGGCAGCCTGCGGGCCATAATATCGCCCGACAGCCCCTGCATATCGACTCACCTGAACCGGCAGGGTGACCGCGAAACGGGAGGTGAAAATCAGGGCGAAGAGAAATTCTGTCCAGTTCATAATGAACACAAAGAGTGCAGCGGCAGCCAGGCCTCCTCGAATTAAGGGCAGGGTAATCGTGAACATGACACGCCAGCGGGAGGCTCCATCCAGGATGGCGGCCTCCTCGATATGGCGAGGGATCCCGTCAATAAAACCTTTGATCATCCAGAGTGAGAAGGCCAGGGTGAAAGTCGTATACATCAGGATCAGGCCCAGATGGGTGTCGATCAGCCCCAGAGATCGGTAGTAGACCAGCAAAGGGACTGCGAAGGCGATGGGCGGGAACATTCGCGTGGTCAAAACGGAGAACGGCAGGAAATTCCCTCCAGCCCCGAAGCGGGAGATCCCATAGGCGGCCAGGAATCCGATAACGATAGAAAGCGCTGTGGAGATGGGAACAATGATCAGGCTGTTTATAAAGGCCCGTGTGACTGGTTCCGCGGTGCGGACCATCTCGCTGACCACGCCCACGGGATTCCCGGGCCAGAACAGAACCAGATAATTTTCCAGGGTAGGTTGTCGGGGGATCAGGGTAGGTGGGTACGCCAGCCATTCCTGGGGTGGCTTAAAGGAAAGGGAGAGCACCCAGACTACGGGGGCCAACGTGATCAGGATCACGATCAGTACAACCCCCCAGCGAGTGAGTCCGGAAGTCCATGCACGCCCCGGCATGATCTCCCCTCTCAGGCTTACAATTCACGTTCCAGCGGCCGGACGGCCAGACGGGCCACCAGGGCGATCAGAATCAGCACCAGAAGGGCCATCGCAGCTGCATAAGAAAGCTGCCCGTAAATAAATCCGGTTCGATAGAGATACAGCGAAAGGCTCTCGGTCGAGGTCCCCGGCCCGCCGCCGGTCATGATGTAAACCAGATCGAAGATCTTGAAAGCCTCCAGGGCGCGAATAATCAGGGCGATCAGCATCACAGGCTTCAGCATGGGGAAAACAATGTAGCGGAAAATCTCCCACCGGCTGGCCCCCAGCGTCATGGCTGCCTCAACGGGCTCAGGAGGGAGAGCGCCCAAGCCGGAGTAGATGACCAGAAACATGAAGGGAGTCCATTGCCAGATATCCGCCAGAGCGATGGTCATGAGAGCTAGGAGGGGATTTTGATACCATTGCACGGATGCATCGGGCCCAAAAAGGCTGATCAGAATATAGTTGACCGGGCCTTTATCCAGGAAAAGCAGGTAAAAACAAAGCCCTACCACCACCCATGGAAGCATCATGGGGTAAAGAAGGATGGAGGCGACGATCCGTTTTCCAGAAAATTCCTCCTGGTGAAAGAAGAGCGCTAGCGCCAGCCCAAGGAGGAACTCCAGGCTGACGGCGACCAGGACCAGGCCCATGGTTCGGCCCAGGGCAGTCAGGAAGCGCTGATCCTGAAGGGCTTGCACATAGTTGCTCAGACCCGCGAACGGTGCCTGCCACCAGTCCACCCCCATAATCGGCTGCCAGGAAACCAGGCTCAGATAAATCACAATGAGCATGGGAACGATCAGGACAAACCAGATCAGCAACTGCATGGGAAGGATCAACAGTTGCCCCATCCAGCGCTCCTCGTTCCACTCTGGGCTCCATCGAACGGGAAAGTGCATTTCGCCTCCTATCCCACCTGGAGAGGAGAGCCAGAGATACATCTGGCTCCCCGTCCTGACGGCTTGCCCAGGGCTCAATCCTTGAAGAGGCCCTTCTTCCGCCAGAGCCGCTGGATCGGCTCGGGATAATTCTTCCGCTCCTGCCGCCAGGCTTCGATCTGGCTGAGCCGGCCCAAGCGGTCCGTGATCTTCTGCCATTCGTCGGCCGCGTCCTTCAGCGCCTGCTCCGGCTTCTTCTGGCCAGCGAAGGCCTGCTGGAGATGCAGGTTCAGTTTGTCCAGATACTCGTTGGCGCCACGCAGGGAGATATCCGGGAAAGCATTCTTGGAGTTGGCCAGCAGGACCGGCAGGAAGTCCGCGCCATAAGCCTCCTTCATCTTGGGCTCATTGAACCAGCTCTGTCGGAAGATATCCAGCGTCCCTACGCGGGCGATGGCGTCCAGGCCGGTCTTGGGTCCGCAGAACCACTGAATGAAGCAATAGCAAGCTTCAGGCGATTTGCTGTAACGGGAGATACTGAAGCTCCATCCGACGACGTGCGGCACGGCGCGGATCAGCTCGCCATCATGCATCGTTCCGGGGATCTCCATTGCGCCGACCTTGCCGACAATCTTTGAAGTCTTGGGGTCCTGCGCCCACTTGCCAAGAGAGGGCCATGCCCAGGCGCAGAAAACCGAGCCCTCCGGGAAGCGGGTGTAAGCCACCGACCAGTCCCCGGTCACCGCATCCGGCCAGGCATGGTTTTGAATCAGGCGCACCATCTCCTCCAACGCGGTGACGCCTTCCTCAGAGGTGATCAGGGGATCCATGTTGTCATCGAAATAGGCCCCACCGCGGGAGATGAAACGGGCCGCCCATCCAGTGTAAGCAAAGTAACGTTCCGCATACATATGAACGCCCCGGATGCCCTGATCCGGTCGGTCGAAGAAGGCCACCCACTGATCGAACTCCTCCCATGTCCTGGGAACCTCCAGTTTACGCCCGAACTTATCCTCAAAACGCTTCTGCTCATCGGGGTTCTCCATCAGATCCTTTCGATAGAACATAGAGAAGGTGTCGTTATCTGCTCCCATCGCGTAGCGACGGCCCTTATACAGAGAGGTGAAACGATCAATTGGAGAGACATAGGCGTTCGGGCCGTGATCGACTTCAGGGTCATATTTCTCCCACCACTCGGTTTGATCGACGATCAGACCGGCCTCGGCCATGTCGGCGATCCAGTTTACAAAGGTCAGGAAGATGTCATAGCTCCCGGTGCGGGTAACGGCCTCGTTCATCACCTTGGTGTAGATGTTGGCCTCAAGGCCTTCCTCCGCGCTCACGAAATTCAGACCGGTGAGCCGGTTCCATTCCTCAAGGGCAGGAACGATGTTGTTGCGCTGGCCGGAGTGGTGGAGGATGACGAATGTATCGCCATTCTTGATCTTCCCGGCTGCCTTCAACGCCTTGATTCCGTTGAGGGCCCGCTCCTCGGGAGTGGCACCCTCTACACGGGGCACGGGCGTGCCTGGCGCAGGAGTAGCCGGTGTCCTAGGGGTCGGGGTAGGGGCCGGCGCACAGGTGCTCAACAGCCCTCCAGCCGCCGCGAGCCCGGCGGCCTTCAGAAACTCGCGGCGCGTCAGCTTCCCGTATCCCTTCTTCTTGTTCGCCATGGTTTCCTCCTTCTTTCTTCTAAAGGCGGCCGAACGCTTGAAGGATTTCTTCCACCGTCCTGCCGGCGCGGATCCATTGACGAGTGGCCTCTTCCTTTTCCGCTTGCTGTCGGGCCCGTTGCAGAACCTCCCAGGCCTCTTCGAGCGGGATGGCCACCACCCCGATCTCATCCGCAAGGATGAGATCTCCCGGGCGAACCAGAACATTGCCACAGACAATCGGAACATTCACCTCGATCGGTTCCAGACGGCCCGAGTAAGGAGAGTGAGTGGAACGAGGAACCACAGCGCGGGAGAATATGGGGAATCCCAGGTCGCGGATCTCATCGATGTCCCGGATCGCTCCATCCACAACGGCTCCAGCCACGCCCTTCTGCTTGCAGAGGCCAGCCATCAGGCCGCCCCAAACTGAGGTCTCCGTCTCCCCCCCGGCGCTCACCACGATGACATCCCCCTCCTGGGCCACCGTCAGGGCATCCAGGCAATCCACCAGATCCCCTGGGAAGAGTTTCACCGTCAGCGCAGGACCGACGAAACGGCAGGGAAAGACCGGTTTCAGGCTGGAATGCATTACCCCATCCCGCTCTATCGAATCCGCCACCACACAGGAGGGGCTGTAGATCTTCAACAACTCCCGGAAGCCGTTCAGGAGTTCAGGGGATGGCCGCTGCGGCATCGCCTGGATCCGCCTGCGCATCGGAACACCTCTCTTACAGACTCTCGCCGGTCCAGCCCATCTTCCGGGAGATCCGATCGGCATACTCGCGGACCAAAGGGGCGAGGGCTTCGATCTGCGCTCGCGTGGCCCGGAAAGCCGGTATGGTCAGGCTGACCGCGGCAATCACCCGGCCCGTGTGATCCCGGATAGGGCAAGCGACACAACGGATCTCGGGCTCATGTTCGGTGTCATCAATGGCATATCCCTGCTGTCGTACCTGAGCCAGATGGGCCTTCAGGGTTTCAGGATCCACAATGGTCTTCTCTGTGAATCGAGGAAGACCCTTGCGCCGGATCAGCTCGTCCAGCTCATGCTCCGGCAACGCTGCCAGCAGAACTTTGCCCACGCCGGTGCAATGCGCTGGACCTCGTTTGCCGATTGCCGAAAACATCCGGATCGTCTGCTGGCTTTCCTGCTTGTCGATATAAATCACATCGCCGTCATCCAGGATGGCAAGGTGCACCGTCTCATTGGTTCGCTGACATAAATCGCGGAGCTCAGGGAGAGCCTGCTTGCGCAGCTCGAGCCTCTGCAGGACCGCCTGAGCTAGCTCAAAGAGTTTGATGCCAGGAAGATAACGGCTCGTCTGGGGATCCTGAACCACCAGCCGATGGGCGCTGAGGGTCGCCAGCAATCGATGCACCGTGCTTTTGGGCAGGCCCGTTTGCCGGCTGAGCTCGGTAATCGAAGATCCATCCTCGGCCTGGCAGATCAATTCCAGCAGCCCCAACGCCCGATCGATCGTCTGCAGGCGCTGGCGCTTATCCTTCCGCAACCCGGAGCGTTTCTGTCGCATTTTATATGTGTTCCATTATTTGGAACAAGGTTTCTCTATATAAAATCTTATGTGCTTGTGGATCATCCGTCAATGGGTTTCGCAAATTTGGTGGAAATCGTCTTTCGTCCCCCGGTTTGGTCAGGCAGGAGCGGATCCGCAATGGGAAGTTGAAGCCGAGAGATCCGCTGCCCTCCAAGCGGGATCTGGCCGAGCAGTTCGGGGCGAGCCGCACGGCTGTGCGGGAGACCCTCCAGGCATTGCGGGATGCATTCCGGGCTTCGTTCTCCTGACAGTCGCCATGCTGGAGAGGGAGCCTGATCTGGAGGAGCCAGTCCTTATCGAATACCTCTCAGGGAACCTGTGCCAGCGCGGAAGCTATCTTCGCATCCTGAAGGCTGTCCGCGCGGCGGCCCAGGACCGAAAGCGGCATTCCTTCTGACCATCAATTTCAGCCTGAAGGCGACCCGATTCCCCACAAACGATTTTCCCGCCTTCGTGCTGCTTCTATGCAGGAAGACGGCCACGGGGCTATGATGGGGATAGTGGCCGCTTCATCGCCGCCATTCCCAGATCGCTCAGCGAAAGGAGCCCTATGGGGAAATCCGTTCAAGCCCTGGAAGATGAGCAGGCCTTCACGCATGCGCTGGCCGACGCCCTGGAACAGCTGGGATGGGAGATCATCCACCGCCCCTCCCTCGAGAACGAGCCCCTCATCGTCCGCCGCCCCTCCACGTATCGGATCCTGTTGCGCTATGTTCATCATCGGCCCCAGATCAACCGCATCCTCATCTATATCCTTTTCGGCGGGCGAGGGCCGGAGAACCGGAGCCCGGAGGCGCTGCGTGCGGTCAACCAGTTGAACGATGCCTATAACCTGGCCAAGCTCTCCATCGATGAGGACGGGGATGTCTGGTGCCAAACGGTCTTCCCCTTCGGCGCCGCCCTGGACCCGGAGCTGTTCTCCGCATATCTGGAGTGGTGGGACGCGGCGCTCACCGTATGGGCCCAGGAGCACCTGAAGCCCTTCATGGCATGAGCGACCATGGGAAAATCGCTGGGATCTTCCCGCCCGGGGAGGCCGAGGGAGACCCACCATAGCCGCCCCCCGGATCCCCTTTGACAGCTTTCGCGATTTTTGTTATCCTGGAATTGAAACGATTCAATCCCCGAGGTGGATTAGACCCTGCGGGTCGGCAGGGGGGAGGAGATGGCGACGATCCGGGATGTGGCCCGGCGGGCGGGGGTCTCCCCGGCTACTGTCTCCTATGTCCTGAACAACTCCGGGCCGGTGCGGCCGGAGACCCGGGAACGGGTGTTGCGGGCCATCGCCGAGCTGGGCTACCATCCCCACGCCGGAGCCCGACAGCTGAAACGCCGCCGTTCTGACACCATGGGCCTGATCCTTCCCACCGGCGAGCGCCGCCTCAGTGACCCCTTCTTCCTGGAGCTCATCCATGCCCTCGGGGATGCCTGTGCGGATCACCACCTCGATCTCCTGATCGCCACTTGTCGGGACCCCGCCGCCGATCTCCGCCTGATCGATCGTCTCTATAAAGGCCGACGGGTGGATGGCTTCCTCCTCATCGACCTCCAGCGCCAGGATCCCCGCATCCCGCATCTGCAGCAGGCCGGCATCCCCTTTGTGGCCTTCGGACGCGTGGAGGGCAACGGCGAGTTCCCCTGGGTGGATGTGGACGGCGCGGCCGGGATGCGGGAGGCCGTAGCCTTCCTGGTCGGGAAGGGACACCGCCGCATCGCCTACCTGAGCCCGCCCCTCTCTTTCACCTTCGCCTACCATCGCTTCCGGGGCTACCAGCAAGGGCTGATCGAAGCGGATCTCCCCTTCGACGAGACCCTGGTCCGGATCACCCGCCTGACCATGGAGGGCGGCTATGAGGCGGCGTGGGCGCTGCTGCGGGAGGGCATTCGGTTCACCGCCCTGATCGCCGCCACCGACCTGATGGCCCTCGGGGCAATGCGCGCCCTCCATGAGGCCGGCCGGACGCCGGGGCAGGATGTCGCGGTGATCGGTTTCGATGACATCCCGATGGCCGCCCAGGCCCATCCGCCCCTCACCACGCTGCGCCAGCCCATGGACCAGATCGGCCGGGCCCTGGTCCGCGCCTGGCAAGCGGCGGTGAACGGCGAATCCCTGCCTCCCACCCTGATCCCGCCGACCCTGATCCGCCGGGAATCCGCCTGAATCGCGCCCGGAGGTCGCACGGAGGGTTCTTCCTGCGCCTGGAAACTGAAACGTTTCGAACGGAGCCATCGATGCGGCTGCCACGGGATTACTATCACGCGTTTCTGGGGAACGGGCATGACGGGGTGCTGATCGGTTACACCGGGGCGATGGTGCCGGACCGCCCGCCGAACGGCTGGCACCCCTATCTGGATCGCTGCCAGTGGTATAAGTCCGATCGCTACTATCCGGAGGACCGCCTGGTGGATGTCGTCCCTCCGCGCCACCCACCCTTCGCGGCGGCCTTGCCGAAGACGGGGAAGCCGTGGGCGGAGCTGGCTCCCCTGGGTTACACCGCTTACGAGGTGGAGGTGGAGGGCCAGGCCGGGCAGGTGCATGGATTCACCCAGACCTTTATCCCGGAGGAGGGGACGGTTTACACGACGGTGGATTGGGGGGTGGCCCGGGCGGAGGTGACCACGTTCCTGTGTCCGGACCGTCCACTCCTGGTGATCCGCTACCGCTTCAACCGGCCGGTTCGCCTGCGGGTCCGGGCCGCGCCAGGCGTATGGCAGGAGGAAGGTCACGAGACGGATCCCTTCGATGCGCTGACCTTCCTGAATGGGCGTCCGGCGGCGTTCTACCGCCTGGGCCCCTATCAGGGCTTTATCGAAGTGGCGCTGGCGGAGGCCCAGTGCGGGGGTCGTGAGGGAAAGGTCTGGTGGCTGGAAGGGGAGGGGACCGCCTTCACCCACTACTTCGCCATCGTCGATGATTATGCGGGCCCTCTGGACACCGAGATCATCCCCCGGGCCATGGCCGAGGGGCCGGAGGCGCTTCATGCGCGCACCCGAGCGTTCTGGCGGGACTATTTCGCCGCCTCGCGTTTTGAGCTCCCGGATCCGGCCTTCGAGCGGGTCTACCGGACCAGCCGGTATTTGTTCAAGGCGATTCAGAACCCGATCTCGGGCGGGCTCCCGGTGGGCAACCTGCGGCTGACCTGGTCTTCTCACTTGTTCTGGGATGCCTATTTCATCCACCGGGCGCTGCTGGAGGCCAACCATATCGCGGAGGGAGAGGCGGCCATCCGCTTCTTCCTGCGCACCCGGGAGGCGGCCGAGCGCCACGCCCGGGAGGATTTCAACGCCCCCGGCCTGAAATGGGACTGGGAGCTTACCCACCGGGGCGAGCCGGCCTATGGGATCTGGGTGCACCAGAAGGAGCAGGTCCATAACAACGCTGCCTACGCCAACATGCTCTTCCAGCTATACGCGTTCACCCGGGACCGCCGCCTCCTCGAGCGGGTTTTCCCGCTGCTGGAAGGGCTGGCGGTTTTCTTCCTGCACGCGGTCGTGGAGGAGACGCCGCGCGGCTTCGAGATCCGCCCGATGGTTGGGGTCGATGAGCGGCCGGTGCGGGTGCGCAACGAAGGGATCACCCTGGCGGGGACCATCCGGCTGCTGGAACGGTATGTCCAGGCCGCCCGCCTGCTGGGCCGGGCGGATGGGCTGATCGAGCGGAGCGCCCAAGCCGCCACCGGGCTTCGCCGCACCCTGGGCCGCCTCTACAACGGGCGTTATTTCCAGGCCTCGGAAGAGGAGGACCATCTCAACATGAGCAGCCTGGCCCCCATCTACCCGATGGAAGTGATCCCGCCAGAAGATCCGCGGGCGATCCGGACCGTTCGGGCTTACCGCGAGCGATATGCCGGACGCATGGTGGGCCATGGCAACAACGAGTGGGGGTTCCCATGGGCGGCTGCGGTGCTGGCCACCATCCAGGCATGGCAGGGGGATGGCGAAGGCGCATGGCAGACGTTGCAGGAGATCCGCCCCGCTTTCTCCATGCACGGGGGGATCGCGGAGACCGTGGACGACGAGGGGCGATGGAACATGCAGTATTTTGGGACGGCTCATGGGGCCCTGTGCACCGCGCTGCACCACCTGGTGGTTCAGACCCGGGAGGACGGGATTCGGATCGCGACGAGCCTGCCGGCGACCTGGGAGAGGGGAGCCTGGGAGAACTGGCGGGCCCACGGTCTGCTCCTTTCCGGGGAATGGGATCGCCGGCGGAATCACCTCGAGGCCTCGCTGCGCAATCCGACCGGGGAGCCCATCGCCATACAGTTGCGGATCGGCCGGATGGACGGGGAGCTCACTGTCGCGCCGGGCGAGGCGCGACGGATCCAAACCTCTCTATTCTGAAAGGAGGCTGCCATGAAAAGGTTCCTGCTCCTGCTCGCCGTTCTCGCTCTGGCTGTGACGGCCTGCGTGCCGGCGGCCACGCCCACCCCCGCGGTCACCCGGGAGGTGGTGGTGACCCGGGTGGAGGTCACCAAGGAGGTGGAGAAGCCCAAGATCACGGTGCGGCTCTCCGGCTGGGCGGCCAACCCCCAGGAGACGGCCCTGCTGGAATCTCTACTCTATCGCTGTTCCCTGAAGAACCCGGATGTCGTCGTCAAATACGAGCCGATCACTGGGGACTACTGGGCCAAGATCAAGACCCTGGTCGCCTCTAAGGAGGAACCGGACATCTACTATATGGACATCTTCCAGTTCCCCTTCTTCGTCTCCAAGGGCGTCCTGGTGCCCCTGGATGACTATATGGCGAAGTCCGGCGTGAAGAAGGAGGACTTCATCAAGACCCTGATCGACGCCTTCACCGGGCCGGACGGCAAGGTCTACGGCATCCCCAAGGACTTCAACACCCTGGCCCTGTTCTACAACAAGGACCTCTTCGCCAAGGCGGGGATCCCGGAGCCGAACGAGAACTGGACGTGGGATGACCTGAAGAACGCTGCCCGCAAGCTTTCGGATCCGGCGAAGGGCATCTACGGCCTGGGCGTCCCGGCCGACCCTGGGCGCTTCCCGATCTTCGTTTTCCAGAACGGCGGGCGCATCATGACCCCGGATTTCAAAGACACGCTGCTGGACAGCCCAGAGGTCATCGAGGCGGCGAAGTTCTACACCTCCTTCCGGGCGGAGAAGATCGGGGCGATCCCGTCCGATGTGGGGGTGGACTGGCAGGGGACGGCCTTCGGTCAGGGGAAGCTGGCGATGGTCTTTGAGGGCGGGTGGTTGATCCCCTACCTCCGGGAGCAGTTCCCGAACCTCAAGTGGGGCGCCACCTTCCCGCCGAAGGGCCCCAAGGGGCGCGGGAACCTGATCTTCACCGTGGCCTACGTGATCTCCAAGAACAGCAAGAACCCGGAGGCTGCCTGGAAGACCATCGAGTGCCTGACCAGCGAGGAGAGCCAGACGGTGGTGCTCTCCACCGGCTTCGCCCTGCCGTCTCGCGCCAAACTTACGGAGCATGAATACTTCAAGACCCACCCGGAATCCCTGGTCATCTTTAAGGGGGCGGAGTTCGGCACGCCCTTCATGTGGGGCCTGCGAGGCGATGTGGTGAACGAGCAGATGGGCAAGGCCCTGGAGCGGATCTACCTGGAGGGCCAGGATGTGGGGGCCAGCTTCAAGCAGGCCGCCGAGGAGGTCCGCAAGGCCCTCAAGGAGCAACAGTAAGCCGCAAAGCGCATCCGGCGGGGTGGGCGGGTATGAGCTCCCGCCCACCCCGCATCATCCGAGGGGAGGACAGGATGCCCCGGATCCGTCGCCGTCAGTTAGGGGAGTGGGTCGCCGCTTACGTCCTGCTCTCGCCCTATCTTTTCGTTTTCCTGGTTTTCAACGTCTTCGCCATCGCTTACGCCCTCTATCTCTCCTTCACCTACTTCGACTTGTTCAGCCCGCCCCGCTGGATCGGGCTGGGGAATTACCTCTATCTGCTCCGGGACGCCTTGTTCCTGCAGAAGGCGATCCCTAACACCTTAAAATACGTAGCGGTGGTGGTGCCGGTGCAGACGGTGATCAGCCTGCTTCTGGCCTTCGCCCTGGATCAAGAGATCAAGTTCCGCCGTTTCTTCCGCACCCTCTTCTATGTCCCCTCGGTGACCTCCTCGGTGGTGATCAGCCTGATCTTCCTCTGGCTGTTCAAAAAGACGGGAGTGATCAACCAGATCCTGGGCCTCTCCATCGACTGGCTGAACAGCCCAACTTTCGCCCTGCCAACCATCATGATCGTGAACATCTGGGCCACTACGGGGACCATGATGGTGATCTTCCTGGCGGGCCTCCAGGACATCCCGGTCACTTACTATGAGGCGGCGATGATCGATGGGGCGAACCGCTGGCAGATGCTCCGCCACATCACCATCCCCCTGCTTCGCCCGGTGATTTTCTTCGTCGTCACCATGGGGGTCATCGGCTGCTTCCAGGTGTTCGACCAGATCTACGTGATGACGGCCGGGGGACCCCTGGATTCCACCACCACGATTGCTTACCTGATTTACAAGTGGGCCTTCCAGAGCACCACCCCCTTCATGGGGCGGGCCTCGGCCGTGGCCTTCGTGCTGGCCGGGATGATCCTGATCGTGACCGTGATCCAGCGCCGCCTGATCGAGCGCCCAGCGGAGGTGTAAGATGGCTGTGGAAGCGATGGCCCCCGCCAAGCCTGTCGTTCGCTATCGGGATGAGTTCGCATGGTGGGATCGGATCAAGAAGCCGATCTTCTACGGGGTCCTGATCGGATGGTCCGTCGTCGCTGCGACGCCTTTCTTCCTGACCGTGGTTTTCTCCCTCAAGCCCCTCACACACCTCTATGAGCCGCCATTCCTCCTGCCGATCCCTTTCACGCTGGAAAACTACCTGAAGGTGGTCACCGAGTTCCGGCACCTTTTCCCCCGCTGGATGCTCAACAGCGCCTTCGTGGCCGGGCTGCTGGCGGTGGTCCGCACCCTCTTCTGTGCCATGGGGGGCTATGCCTTCGCCCGGCTCCGCTTCCCGGGGCGGGATCTCCTCTTCTGGGCCATGCTGGTCACGATGATGATCCCCGGCCAGGTCACATTGATCCCGAACTTTCTGATTATCCGTCAGATGAAGCTCCTGGACAGCCTGATGGCCCTGATCGTGCCGGGGATCGCCGGGGCCTTTGGGGTGTTCATGATGACCCAGTTCTACAAGAACCTCCCCCGGGAGCTGGAGGAGGCGGCGATGATCGATGGGGCCGGATGGTTCACGATCTTCTTCCGCATCGTCCTGCCCATCAGCCGGCCGGCCCTGCTGACGCTGGCCCTATTCACCTTCCAGGGGGAGTGGAACGCCTTCATGTGGCCCCTGATCGTGCTCAACTCCCCGGAGAAATTCACCCTGCCCCTGGGCCTGAGCTGGTTCAAAGGGGAATATTACACGGTTTACTCGGTGGTCCTCGCCGGGTCGATGTTCAACAGCGTGCCGATCCTGCTGCTCTTCTTCCTGTTCCAGGGCTATTTCACCCGGGGCATCGCCCTCACGGGGCTGCGGGAAGGGTAGGGATACCGGCGCTCACGGTTCGAGCAGGCAGAAGGCCATTTCAGCAACGTAAACCTCGAACGTGTGGGGCTGTGGCGGAGCAGGCCGCATGGCGAACCTATCGTTCTCCTCTGAGTGGCAAGAAGCGAGCGCTCACAGCGGCACTCCCTCATCCTCGATTCGCTGGCGAAGCGACGGCGAGGCATCCTCCAGCCGCACCACATCGATGGGGAATTCGGGGTCCAGAGCCTGGAGCTGGCCGACCGCCCGGCACAGATCCCGCTCCGCCAGACCGACAACGGCCAGATCGATGTCCGAACGCTCATCCAGTGGATCGCGGACCAGGGAGCCGAAGGCCCAGACTTACGCACCAGTTTTCTCACCCTGAAAGAGCGAGCTCCGATGGATCTCCCTCCGAACCCGACGGCTTTTGCAGGTCTCCTTCTGAAAGGCAGGGGAGAACCTTCCAGCGATAGACGCCGATGGCCAGAGCTCGTCCGAATCCCGAGAGGGCAAACAACGGATAAAAGCCCCATCCGGCGGCGATCCATCCCCCCGTCGCGGCCCCCAGGGCTGCCGATATCCCGGAGACGAGATTGTAAAGGGCCGCATAGCGGGGCCGGGTTTCCGGAGGCGAGAAGGCGAGGAGAGTATTCAGGCTGCACAGCTCGAAGCCGGCCCACAGGAAGCCGGCCAGGGCGTTGATCGGGAGGACGTGCCACGGCGAGCGAGCCAGCAGCCATGCCCATGGGAGCAGAGGGATCCAGACACCTGCCCACAGCAACCCTCGAGGGGCACCGATGCGATCGCTCCAGCGCCCGAAGACCCACTGGCCGAGCAGGGCCGTTAGCGTCGACACCATGGAGAGCAAGCCGACCGTGCGGGCATCTGCTCTCAGGTTCCGGACCAGGTGGACGTTGAAGAAAGGGCCGGCCAGGAAGACGGCGAAGTTCCATGTCCCGGCCATGGCCAGATAGCGAAGGAATGCTGGCTGTTGTCGGACCTCACGCCATGGAGGCAGTCGTTTGCCTCGCACCACGCCGGGGCCGATCTCCGGGATGCTGGCGAACAGCATCCATCCGATCCCCCCTACCAGAAAAGCGATGGCGAAGGCGGCCTGATAACCCTGGACGCCGCCGAGGGCGGTGATCATGGCGCCGGCGGCTGCAACCCCGGCCAGGGCCGCCAGTCCGCTGCCGATATTCCGCCAGCCGAAATAGCGTCCTCGAATCTCCCGCGGCACCCAGTCGCCTGCCAGGCTGGTCCATGCCGGCAATCCCAATCCCCACAAGCCGACGCGCAATGCCCCTGTGAGGACGATCAGGCGGACCGCCGGAGGGCCGGAGAGAAAGAACGGCATGAGAGCCCAGAGCAAGAGATTCGCGCGGGCGAGGCCTACGGACATCATCACCAGCGCCTTGCGATGGCCCCAGCGCTCGGCCAGGCGGGCCCCCGGGATCAGGAGAGCCGCGTAGATCAGCTGGGCCAGGCCATTCAGCCAGCCGATCTCCCGCGGTCCAGCGCCCATGGTCAGGGCGAAGAGGGGCACGTAATCCACCACAAACGCATCGGAGAGACGGGCCAGCACCCCATCCCACCAGAACCGGCGCAGGATGCGGGAACGGCCCGCCGCCGATTCCTGCCACCATGGCACGGCCATAGAGATCGCCTGAAGGCTTCGGAAGACCGAACGGAAGGGCATGGACAAGCACTCCTTGATCCGATCATCGCCGAACTATTGTAAAAGCGACGGGGCGCTCTGCGAACCGTCCGTCTTCCGGTATCATGGGATCCGCATGCGCGAGAAATCCAAAGGGAGCCCACGGCCGATGGATCTGCGGAAAGCCCTTCTGGCCCTCCGCTTCGTGGGTCTGCGCACCACCCTCCGGGCCGTGCGTGCGGCGCGGGAGCGAGATCGATGGGAAGGCAGAGTCCTGCCGGCTGTTCCCGCGGCCTGGCGGATGGTGAAGCCTCTGGAAACGATGGAACCGCTTCCGGACGGCGCCCGCTTCGCCGGGCCGGACGCCGAGCTGGAGATTCGCTTCCTGGCCCCCGACGTCGTCCGCCTCACCTGGACCCCCGGCGTCCTCCCGCTGCCTTACGCGGTGGTCCGGGAGCGCCTGACGGAGGCGTCGGTCTCCCACAAGAGGCACGCGGAAGGATGGTCCCTGGAGAGCGCGGCGATGCGCCTGGAGATTCGGGCCGACGGAGGGATCCACTTTCGGGATCCCTCGGGGACGATCTGGCGGGAGGAGGAGCCGCCGGCGCGCGCCGGGGAAGCGTGGCGCCATCGAGTCCGGCTCGGCCCGGAAGAGCGGATCTACGGCCTGGGCGAGCGGGCCACTCCCCTGAACCGGCGGGGTCGGATCTACCGCATGTGGAACCGCGATCCGGGCGGAAGCTACGGCCCCGGGGCGGATCCCCTTTATCTGAGCGTTCCCCTCTGGCTCAGCCTGGGCCCGGAGGGAAGCTACCTGGTCTTCTATGAGAACCCCTTTGAGGCGATCTTCGATCTGGGCGCGACCGAGCCGGATGTCGCCTGCCTGACGTTCGCGGGGGGAGCGCTGCGCTATTTCGTCTGCATGGGGCCTCCAGATCAGGCGTTGGCGCGTTATACCGCCCTCACCGGACGCCCTCCCATGCCGCCCCGCTGGGCGCTGGGCTTCCATCAGTCCCGCTGGAGCTACGAGAGCGCCGACGAAGTGCGGACGGTGGTTCAGGGGTTCCGGGACCACGATCTCCCGCTCCATGCGATCCACCTGGACATCGATTACATGGACGGTTACCGGGTGTTCACCGTGGATCGCCGACGGTTCCCCGATCTCCCCGGATTGATCCGCGAGCTGGAAGGGCAGGGGGTCCGAACGGTGGTGATCCTGGATCCGGGGGTGAAAGTGGATCCGGGCTACTCCGTTTATCGGGAAGGGATGGCACACAGCCGGTTCTGCCGTTTGCCGGACGGGAGCGTTTACCGCGGGCTGGTGTGGCCGGGCTGGTGCGTCTTCCCCGACTTCACCGATCCGGGAGTCCGGGAGTGGTGGGGAGATCAGTATCGATCCTTTGTGGAGATGGGCGTCGCGGGCTTCTGGCATGACATGAACGAACCCACGACCTTTGTCGCGTGGGGGGAACCCACATTCCCCCGTGGGGTGCGCCACGCGATGGAGGGACGGGGAGGGGATCATCGGGAGGCGCATAATCTGTATGGCTTGCTGATGAACCGAGCGGCGTGGGAAGCATTACGACGGCTGCGCCCGGAGCGGCGTCCCTTTCTGCTCACCCGCTCGGGATGGGCGGGGATCCAGCGTTACGCGTGGAACTGGACGGGAGACACGGAGAGCACATGGGCGGCGCTGCGGCAGACGATCCCTACGGTCCTCGGACTGGGTCTCTCTGGCATCCCATATACGGGACCCGATATCGGGGGGTTCAGCGGGGCACCGACCGTGGAGCTCTTCGTCCGCTGGTTCCAGGCGGCGACGTTTATGCCCTTTTTCCGAAACCATGCGGCGAAGGGCACACCGCGGCGCGAGCCCTGGGTCTTCGGCGAGCCCGCCCTCTCCATCCTCCGGGAATTTCTCCGCCTGCGCGTCCGCCTGCTGCCGTATCTTTACACTCTGGCCTGGGAGGCGGCACAGACCGGGGCTCCGCTCGCGCGTCCGCTTTTCTGGCTGGATCCGAAAGATCCAGCCCTCTGGGAGATCGAGGATCTGTTTCTCCTGGGCTCCGCCCTGCTGGTGGCGCCGGTGATGGAGGAAGGGGCGCGTTCACGGGCGGTTTTTCTCCCTGCGGGGGAGTGGTATGACTTCTGGAGCGATCGGCGCTTCGCCGGCCCGGGGGTTGTGGAGGTAGAAGCCCCTCTGGAGCGCATCCCGGTCTTCGTCCGGGCAGGAAGCATCCTGCCGATGGCGGAGGACAGGCTCACCCTGCATCTGTATGGGCCGTCCGATGGGGAAGGGGAGGGCATCCTGTATCAGGACGCCGGGGACGGCTTCGGTCCCTATCGGGTGGATCGGTTCCACGGGCAGTGGGAAGAAGGCGTGCTGCGCATCCGCCGCATATGGGAGGGGGATCTCCCGTGGCCCGAGGGGGGTCTTCGGCTTCGGATCCATGGGGTCGCTCCGGCCCGTGCCCACGCCGATGGGCGTCCTGTTCCGGTGGAGGGGCAAACGGTCATCGCCCCTCTCTTTGAGGAGCTGATCGTGGAGATCGACTCCGCATGAATCGGGGCTATGCATCGATGGGCAATCGGCCTCGCAAGGCGCTCCGCGTCGAACGTCGGCCGCTCACGCCGATTGGAAATCGGCCTCGCGAGGCGCTAACGTGCCTCGCGTCGGCGCAGGCCGACGCGAAGATGTTTTCGGCCGGCGCAGGCCGGCCGGTGGCCGGAGGCCCATGGAGGTCGAATTCATTCGACTCATATATCGCGGAGGCGGACAGGATGCGATGGGGAATTCGGGAGCGACGCTTGCGGGAGACGCTGGTGGAGATCGGAGCCCGGCTATACGCCCGCGGCCTGGTCTCTGCAAACGATGGGAACTTCTCGGCCCGTCTGGATGAAAGGCGCATCCTGATCACCCCTCGGGGGCGGAGCAAAGGGCGCTTGCGCCCGGAGGATCTCGTGGTCATCGATCGGGAAGGCCGGGTGATCCAGCCCGGGCGCGGCATGGCCATGCCCTCCTCGGAGTGGCCCATGCATGTGGAGGCTTATCGGCAGCGTCCGGATGCCGGCGCGGTCCTTCACGCGCATCCCCCCTTCACGGTAGCCCTCACCGTGGCGGGCGTGCCGTTCCCCTCCGAGGTCCTGCCTGAAGTCGTGATGACGGTAGGGAAAGTGCCGACCGCCCGGCTGGCGATCCCCAGCTCCGAGGATGACGCCCTGGCCATCCGGGAGTGGATCCGGGAGCACGATGCCGTGCTGTTGCCCCACCATGGGGTGGTGACCGTGGGGCGGACCGTGGAGGAGGCCTGGGTGATCCTGGAGCGGATCGAGTATGCGGCGAAAGTTTATCTGCTGAGCCGGGTGCTGGGGGAGGCCCGGCCGCTGCCCCCGGAGTTCCTGACCGCCCTGGTCACGGCGGGCTAATCCCCAGGGCAAGCCCGTAGCCGGCGTGAAGGACGGGGTGTGCACGGAACCCATGGGGGATCGAACCCAAACCTCGACGTCAAGGCAAAAGGTCCTAAAAGCCGGAATGCCCTGGCGGATCCCAGGATGCCCATGATAAATAAAATGGGGCGGGAGATCCCGGATGGGGTTTACGGTTCGGGATTTTAACGATCCGATTCGCCTGCTGGACCGGCACCCGGAGTGGGTAGAGGCCCTGCGTCAGCGTCTGCTGACCCGGGAGCTGCTGACGTCCCCCCGGACCCTTGCTCCCGCGGAACACAAACCCTCATGAGAGAATCCTCATAGCCTGTCAGCACACATCATATTTTGCAAAACTTAATTTAAGAGAGATAATATATGAGCAAAAATCGTCTTTTATCTGGAATTATCTTAGAAAATGTTCTTTTCAAGCCCAAAGAGGCTGCGCGACTGCTACGGGTGACGGAACGCTGTCTGCGTGGATGGGCGCAATCGGGCAGGATCGCTGCCGTTCGAACGGCGGGTGGACACTATCGATATCCGCTGGAGTCGATTCTACAGGTCCTGCGGGATCGAGGAGTTTCAAACCCTTCTGTGGACCGCGGCGTTGCTTTATATGCGCGCGGTCACCGGTATAGACAGATCCAGGAACAATTCCGGATGCTCCGGCGGGCCGCATCGGAGATCGGCTATCCGGTGGTGTATGAGGAATACGATCTGCAGCGCGGCCATCAGCTGGGGGTGGGGCTTCAGCGTCTTCTGCTGCTGGCCCGGGAGAGAGCGTTTCGAGCGGTGCTGGTGACCTCTTACAGCCGGCTGGGGTGGTTGGGGGCGGCGGATCCGCGCTTTTTCCATCTGGTGTTCGCGCTCTTGGGGGTGCAGCTGGTTTCGCTTTCGCCCATGGAGGAATCCGTGGAGCCTGAGGAGCTTCTGGATGATTTTCTCTGTTTGCATCAGGCCCTTGCGGAATATCTGAACGTGCGAGGGAGAAAGGCCAATCGGAAGATCATGAGGGCGCTGGAGCGCATTCGAAAGGATTATGTGCGGGGGGAGGACGCGGTGTAGATGGCGTTCGCCATGAGGCCTCTATATGATTGGCATAAGGTATGTTAAACAAATCAAAATTGCCACGGAACCCAGGACCCCCGCCGGCCTACCCCACCCCGTTCGTCCCCTGGATCGCCCTGCTGCGGGTTTACAATAGAGCGGGCGATCGCTCCAGGAGATTCCCCGGGCCGATCCTAGCAAGCCCCAAGACGGAGGAGACGTCGCGATGGAAGAAACCTTCGAGGGTCGATGGTTCGTCTACCCTTCCCTCCTCGCGGTCGCCAACGGCCTGCGGGCGGCGCGAGCCGGAGCCTGAAGAGCGCTTCCAGGGGGGACCCATGACCGAGGCGCTGGGCCTGCGCAGCGCGGTGCTGGCTTTCCTGGAGGGCCTGGCCGTCCGCTACGGCCGGCGTCCCCGCACGATCCAGACGTATCGAACCGCCCTCCAGCGTTTCCTGGAATATCTATCGGCGCTGAATGTGGATCCCGATCAGCACACGACGGCAGATCTGGACCCCGGGATCGTGCGGGATTTCATCACCTATCTGGAGGGACGATACCGGGAGGAAGGCCGGGCGCTGCCGACGGCCACCCGCCAGACCTATCTGGCGGCCCTGGTGGGCTGGGTGAACTTCCTCCTGGATGAAGGCCTGTGGAGGCTGCCGGCGGAGGAAGCCCGCCGGCTGGTACGGGAGCTGCGATCGCAACGGGGGCGGCCCTCCCCTCCCCTGCCCCGGCTCCCCCGGGAGGAGGTGCTGGAGGCGCTGCTCCGGGCAGCCCGCTCCCGGCCGGCCGCGCGCTCCCGCCGGAAGGAACTGCTCCGCCTCCGGGACCTTGCCCTGCTCCTGGTCCTGCGCAGCAGCGGGATCCGGGTGGGCGAGCTGGTGGCTCTCCGGCGGGGCGATTTTGACCCCGCTCAGGGGATCCTGTGGGTGCGTCACGGGAAAGGTGGGAAAGAGCGACTGGCGTTCCTGGATCGCGCCGCTGTGCAGGCCCTTCAGGCTTATCTGCAGGCCCGGGATGCCGGAGCCCGGGGCAAGGCGGTGGATCACCGGCCGCTGTTTGCCCGGCACGATCGGGGCGCGGGGGATGCCGTGCGACCCCTGACCCCGGAGGGGGTTCGGCGGGCGCTGATGGCCCTGGCCCGGGAGGCTGGCCTGGAGGAAGCCCTCACGCCCCACCAATTCCGCCATTATTTCGCCACGCGGATCCTGGAGGCCACGGGCGATCTGGCCGCGGTTCAGGATCTGCTGGGGCATGCCTCCCCGACCACCACCCGCCGCTACGCCCGGGTCTCTCCGAAGCGGCTCCGCGCGGTCCACCGCCAGGCCTTCGAAGGATCGGAGCCGGATCCATGATCCAGATCTATCCAAGGGAAGCCCATCATGCTTCCTGTGCGGCGAGACGTTCGCCAAAGCGAATGCCCATCGTCAACTCGCCGCGCGTGGGCGCATGCGGCTACACGGGCCCCTTCGATGAGTCCCTGCGTTTCGAGGAGAGGATGCCGGTCGGCAAAGGATGACAGGAGATTTCGGCCGCCGGAAACCGCTGGCCGAACGGGTTTGCATGACTTCCGTTTTCCGGTCAAAATGAACATGGCCTGAAAAACTTCCAGGGGGTGGCGCATGGCCGAGGCGCGGAAGCGATGGCCAGAGGAGGCGCGGACCCATTTGCGGGCGGCTTCCCGGGAGCTCCAGGAGGCCATGAAGGCGATGCTCCCGGAGGGCTTCTGGCGGCATCTGCGCGCCGCCCGCCGGGAAACCCTGCTGGCGTTGCGCACGGCCCTGGATGCATGGCTGGAGGAGGAAGAGCGGCCGCAGACCGGCCCTCGACCCTCCTGAATCCAGGAGACCCCGGATGAGGGAGCTCCTGGACTTCACGGGCCGCCGGATCCGTCTGACCGCGGAGCGCTGGTCTCCTATCCAGGAACACCCGGAGATGCGGGAACAGGAGAATCGAATCGCTGAGACCCTCCGGGAGCCGGATGGGGTCATCCTCAGCCGCCGGGATCCATCGGTTATTCTCTATCACGAATTTTTCCGGTTTCAAATGCCTCCTGATCGGGGGGATATCCGTGTTGTTCACCTTTGCCGCCGCAGCGGGCGGAGCCCCCACAGCAGCCACAACCCCCCGATCCCGAACAGCACCCCGGCCAGCGTCACCTGCTGGTTCGCGAACGCGAACAGCGCCAGCATCACCCACACGAACCCGGTGATCTGCCAGACCAGTCGCTGAAACCCCTCCGCGATCAAAATCAGCGTCTCCCGGGCCTCTGGGAACGTCACCTCCCAGCGGATCTCCCCCGCCAGGGACCGTTCGAGGAAGCGCCCCAGATCCAGGGGGATCCGCAGGAGCGGGCGCAGGATCTCGAAGACCTGCTCGGACAGAGAAGGTGCCTCCTCTTCCAGCAGACGCCGGGCAAAAGGTTCCGCCTCGGTGAAGAGATTGAAGTCCGGATCCAGTCGAGTGACCAGCCCGGCCAGCAACCCCAGGGTGCGCCCGAGCAGCAGAAATTCCTGGGGGATCTGGAAGGGGAAGCGCAGCAGCAGCTCGCGGAACTCCAGGAAGAGCACCTTCGCCTCCCGGAGGGACCATTCCCGCAGCTGCGCCATGGAAAGGCCCCATATGTGGTCAAGCAGGCGTTCCACCGCCTGGGCAATCGCTTCCAGATCCGCTCCCGGCAGCAGGAACCCCAGGGCATGCATGGCGCGGACGATCCGCCGGGCATCCCGGGTTCCCAGACCGATGGCCGCCTCCCGCAGCCAGCGGCGGGCCTCCGGGGAGATCCGCCCGACCATGCCGAAATCCACAAAGGTCAGTCGGAAGGGACGACCCTCATCGGCCGGCATCCCGCCCTCCATGGGCTCCACGAAGAGATTGCCGGGGTGGGGATCCGCATGGAAGAAGCCATCGTAGAAGATCTGCCGCAGATACGTCTGGTAGAGCCGCCGGGCGACGGCCCCCCGGGAGATACCCGCCGCTTCCATAGCGGCGAGGTCCGTGATCTTGATCGCCGCTACATCTTCCAGGACCAGCACCCGCCGCCGGATATGGGACCAGAAGGGCCGCGGGATGCGGATGCCCGGATCGTCCGCGAAGTTCCAGGCGAACTGCTCGGCATACCGGGCCTCCGCCATGTAATCCAGTTCCATCGCCAGCGTGCGGGCGAACTCCTGCAGCAGGCGATCCAGATGGACCCGCCGGCGCAGGGGCGGATAGAGAGAGAGGATCCGCGCGACGGCGGTCAGGGCGGCCAGGTCAGCGGCGAGCAGCCGCTCGATGCCCGGCCGTTGCACCTTCACCATCACCGGCGTTCCATCCGGAAGCCATGCCCGATGGACCTGCCCCAGGGAAGCTCCGGCGGTGGCCTCAGGCTCAAAGGACTGGAAGGCGACTTCCAGGGGTTCCCCCAGCTCGGCCTCGATCACTGGACGGATGCGCTCGAAGGGCTCCGCTGGCACCTCATCCTGGAGCTGGGCCAGCTCTTCGATGACGAAATCCGGCAGCAGATCCACCCGCGCGCTCAGGAACTGGCCCAGCTTGATCAGCGCCCCGCCCAGCTGCACCGCCAGATCCCGGAACGCCGCCGCCCAGCCCCGATAGCGCCGGGGCGCTGTCCCTCGAACCCATGAGGGGCGCAGCCGCCGCAGGAGAAGTTCCCACACCACGATATGAATCAGCAATCGCAGGGCGAAGCCCAGCACCTGGAGGAACCGCGTATAGGCCATGGGATCCCCCTTCCGGTTCCCGGTGTCCCTGAATTGTGGACCAGCGGGGGAGCAGGGGGCAACCTCCGCGCCGGCTGCCTGAACAAAGACATCGAGGGGAAAATAGGGAAGAGATCCCTGCCTCGGGGAGTCCCGCATGGAGATTCCCAGCCCATCCGCCCGTCTTTACCTGAAACCCGAACACGACCGGCCGGTCCGCCGCCATCACCCGTGGATCTTCTCGGGAGCCCTGGGCCGTCTGGAGGGCCTGGTGGAGGATGGCGGCCTGGTGGAGGTCTTCACCTTTGAGGGCGAATGGCTCGCCCGAGGCTATCTCAACCGCCGCTCCCAGATCCTGGTCCGCCTGCTCACCTGGGACCCCCAGGAGGCGATCGATACATCCTTCTGGCGGCAGCGCCTGGAGCGGGCGGCCCGGGCCCGCCAGGCCCTGCGCCTGGAGGAGCGCGCCACCGCCTATCGCCTGGTCTTCGCCGAGAGCGATGGGCTGCCCGGGCTCATCGTCGACCGTTACAACGATTTCCTGGTTCTCCAGTCCCTCACCCTGGGGATCGAACGCTGGAAGCCCCTCCTCGTTCGCCTGCTCCAGGAGCAGTTCCAGCCCCGGGGCATCTATGAGCGAAGCGACGTGGAGGTGCGGGAGAAGGAAGGGATGCCGCCCCGATGCGGGCTCCTCGTGGGCGAGGCCCCGCCGGACCGGCTCATCATCTCCGAGCATGGGCTTCGCTTCTATGTGGATCTGCTGCGGGGGCACAAGACGGGCTTCTATCTCGATCAGCGGGAGAACCGTCACCGGGCGGCTGCCTATCTCAACGGCGCGGAGGAAGTCCTCAACGCCTTCTCCTACACCGGCGCCTTCGCCGTCTATGCCCTGGCCGCCGGAGCTCGACAGGTGGTGAATGTGGACACCTCGGGGGAAGCGCTGCAACTGGCCCTTGAAAACATCCGGCTGAACGGCTTCGATCCAGGACGGGTGGAAAACGTGGAGGGGGACGCCTTTCAAGTGCTGCGGCGCTTCGCCGCCGCGGGGCGGCGGTTCGATGCGGTGATCCTGGATCCCCCCAAGTTCGCCTATGCTCAGGCCCACCTGAACCGCGCGGCCCGCGGCTACAAGGACATCAATCTCCAGGCCCTGCGCCTGATCCGCCCCGGCGGTTTGCTGATCACCTTCTCATGCTCGGGCTTGGTCTCCCCGGAGCTCTTCCAGAAGATCGTCTTCGCCGCCGCCGAGGACGCGGGACGGGAGGTCCAGATCCTGGAGAAGCTCTCCCAGGCTCCGGATCACCCCATCCGCCTTTCCTTCCCCGAATCCGAATATCTCAAAGGCCTGATCTGCCGGGTCTGGTGAAGCGCCCGGGCCACGTCATGCCGCGCCATGCGGAGCCTTCCGGTATAAAATGGGAACAGCAACGATGGAGAAGGGAGGCCGGGATGGGTGTGGCGCTTCCCCTGCGCCGGTTCACGGTGGAGGAATATCACCGGCTGGCCGAGGCCGGTATCCTGAGGGAGGACGAACGGGTGGAACTCATCGAGGGAGCGATCCGCGAGATGCCACCGATCTCCAGCGCCCACGCAGGTGCAGTAAACCGTCTGCTGGATCGACTGTTCTCCCTGCAGGCGAAGGGGCAGGGGATCGTGAGCGTGCAGAACCCCATCCGTCTGGGTCCTTATTCGGAGCCGCAGCCGGATCTGGCGCTGTTGCGGCCGCGGGCGGATTTCTATGCCTCCGCCCATCCCGGGCCTTCGGATGTGCTGCTGGTCATCGAGGTGGCGGAGTCCTCCGCCGATTACGATCGGGAGCACAAACTTCCCCTTTACGGCCGGGCGGGGATTCCGGAGGCCTGGGTGGTGGATCTGGCCCGGGGGGAGGTGGTGGTGGGGCGGGATCCTTCCCCGGAGGGCTATCGGGCGATCCGGATCGCCCGGCGGGGCGAAGTCCTTTCCCCCCTCGCCTTCCCCGACCTCGCCCTCCCCGTCGCGGAAATCCTGGGGTAAGCGGATGGCGGATCACACGCGGTGGACGGTGATCCGGCGGAGCGCTTCCAGGAACCGATCGATCTCCTCCAGTGTGTTGTAATGCAGTGCGCCCACGCGCACCAGCCCCCCCTGCCCTTCCACGCCGAGGCGCTCGGTCACGCCCAGGGCGTAGAAATTCCCGTCCCATACATAGACTCCCTCTCGCCCCAGCGCCTCCGCGATCTCCCGGGGATGCCGATTCCGGATCCGGAAAGAGACGGTCGGCACCCGCTCCGCCCAGCGCGCCATCGTGCGGATGCCGTAGACCGTGAGGCCGGGGATCTCCTCCAGTCCTTCCAGCAGCCGCGCGCACAGCGCTTGCTCGTGCTCCCGGATCTTTCCCATCGCCGCGCGGATCGCCGCCCGCCGGGAGGGGTCCGCTGGGCTTCCGAAGCGCCGGCCGATGTCCGCCAGGTATTCGATCGCGGCGATCAGCCCGGCCAGCCCCTCGTGGTTCTGCGTCCCCGTCTCAAAGGCCTCGGGCGGGTGATCCGGTGCCGGGCGCACTTTATAGGGGCGGAGCGCCATCAGCCGATCCTTTCGGCCATACAGGACCCCCACATGGGGCCCGAAGAACTTGTAGGCGGAGCAGACCAGGAAATCGCAGCCCAGCTCCTGCACATCGATGAAGAGGTGCGGCGCCGCGTGGACGGCGTCCACGTAGACCCAGGCGCCGACCGCGTGAGCCATCTCAACGATGCGGCGCACCGGGTTCACCGTTCCCAGAGCGTTGGAAGCATAGCCCACGGCCACCAGACGGGTGCGCTCGGAGAGCGCCCGGGCCAGCCCCTCCAGGTCCAGCGTGCCATCCTCCGGGTGGAAATCCACCCAGCGGATGATGGCTCCTTGTTCCTCCAGGGCCAGCCAGGGCGCGACGTTGGCGTCGTGATCCAGCCGGGTGACCACGATCTCATCCCCGGGGCGCAACAGCCGGCCGATCGCCCGGCTGATCTGAAAGGTCAGCGTGGTCATATTCGGGCCGAAGAGGATCTCCTCCGACGAGGCGCCGAGGAGGTCGGCAGCAGCCTGTCGGGCCCCCGCCATCAGGGTATCGACCCGTCGGCTGGTGGGGAAGGCCCCATGGGTGTTGGCGTTCGCTTCCACCATGGCCCGGGCCATCGCCTCGATCACGCGTTGGGGCGCCTGGGAGCCTCCCGGGCCATCCAGGAACACCGGGACCTTCCCCTCGATCTCCTGCCCGAGGGCAGGGAACTCCTTCCGGATCTCCCAGACCCATTCCGCGGTGGCCATCGCGGGACCTCCCATAGGGGATTGGGCTTCGGGCTTCGCAGGCGGTTGCCTTGCCGATCCTCAGGAGCGCGGAGGGCCTCCGTCCAGGGTCCCCTGCCGGAGGAGCCCCCGGATCAGCGGCTCCATCCGCTCGAGGACGCGAACCGGAAAAGTGAGCTGGCCCAGCCAGAGATCCGATAGGGGAACCGGACCCATGCGTGGCACATCGCCTACTCCGTAGCGGGCCAGCAGGATCAGGTTCCAGGTTACAGCGACCAGGCTGAACATGAGGACTGGCCGCATTCCCCAGCGTGCTCGCCCGGCCTCGTAGAGTGCCGCCAGCCCGAGGGCGAACCCGGCGAACAAACCGGTCAGCAGCCGCGGCCCGAAGGCGGCTGCTCCGGACCAGGCGCTCCACGAGCCGACAATATAGATCTGAACGATGGTTTGCGCCAGGATGAAATAAGCCCATCGGGGGCGGGCGCGCCGGAGCGGCCCGATCAGGCCCAGCAGGGCGAAGGCGGCGATGGGGGTCCAGAGGAAAAGACCCCGGTTCGTGGAGAACAGTACCTTTAGCAGATGGGGGGCGCGCCAGTCGAACGATCCCGCTCCCGCGATCCCGTAGGGATTCCCCACCACCCACTGTCCAAACACGATCCGCCAGACAATCATCTGAGGCAGGAAGCCGATCCCTGCCCCGATCCCCAGGGCTGCCAGCCGGAGTGCCCCTTCCCGTGGCATTTGGCGAAGCCGCGCCAGATCCTCCAGCGCTGGCCACATCAGCAAGGTCACATTCTGATAGCGCACCATCGCTGCCAGCCCGCCGATCAGCCCCAGCCGCAGCCGGGTCCAACCGGTGGGCGCGTTCGCCCGGGCCCATTCCCACAAAAGCAGGGCGTTGACGAAGAAATCCGGCGCGTGGGCCATGAAAGGATGAGCGGACATATAGAACACCAGCGGCGAGGCCAGCCACGCGGTCAGGATCCCCCCGATGGCGCAAGCAGGGGAAGCGATCCGACGGGCCATCTGCCGGAGCAGTTCCAGGCCGATCAGGGTGTAGAGGGCGGATCCCAGGGCGGTTAGTATGAAGTAGGGCGTGCTGTATCCATCGGCCTCCCCGGGGATCCCCAGCGCCTTCCCGAGATGGATGATGAGATGAGCGGTGAAGAAGAAAGGGGACCACAGCAACGCTGGCCCGATTGGCCATTCATTGATCCGATGCCCCGTGGGCGAGATGCCGCGCTCGCTGGCGTATCCGAAGTGAGCGAATTCCTCGCTGACATCCAGGCTGTGGCGGATCGCCGCCGCGCGCAGCCATGCGTAATACGCGACGGTATCCATGCCGTGCAGCTGCGGGCGGAAGAGAAGCAGGAGGATCCCAAGCCAGGTGCCGATGAGGAGCGCTCGATATCGGGTCTCCTTCATGCGGATGGTTTCCCCCACAACTCATAGGCCAGCAGGATCCATAGCCCCAGCGCCCCCAGCGTTCCCATGTCCAGCAGGGGTGTCCACCCGATGAAGGCATGCCAGGCTATTCCCCAGAGGGCGATGGCGCCGATGCTCATGGCCATGGCGGCATGCCAGACTCGGGAACGCTGGCCGGCCTGGCGGAGCAGGGCGCAAAGGGCCAGACTGAGCATGACGCCGTGATGATACCATGTCCCCGGGTTGGCCAGGAAGACGGCGGCCGTCGTCCATGCGGACCGATCCGCAAAGGGCTCCCGGGGCGTTCCGGGCCGGCCCAGTCCGGCCAGCGTCAGGAGAACGAGCGCGCCGGCCATGGCCCCACCGATCCAGCGGGCGGCGATCGGCGCATCGATCAGCGCGAATCCGTAGGGATGGCGGGTCAACCAGCGGATGGCCATGGAGGGCAGGTTCTGAGCGGGCGGATATGCGCTGCCTCCGCCGGCCATTGGCGCTTGAAGGAACCCCAGGGCGGGCGGGCCGAAGACCATGGCGCTCGCCCCCATGGCGAGGGCGATCCCCAACGTCAGTCCCCTCAGCGCCCGCCATCGACCCTCCCAGAGCAGGAGGCCGGCCACTCCGATGGCCAGCGGCTTCAACATCAGGCTCATCCCCAGCAGGAACCCTCCCCTTCCCTCATGTCCCTGTCGGATCGCCTGGAGGGCGAGGACGGCGAGCAGGGCGACCATCGGATTGACCTGGCCGGCGTAGAGGCTGACCAGGAACGGCGGGAAGAGCCCGACGCTCATCCGGATCAGCGCTCGCCGTTGGGGACGATGGGGCTCCCCGAAGAGGCGCGCCGCGGCCTCTGCCGTCAGCAGCGCGCCCGCGGCCTGAAGGGCGATCCACAGCCCCATCCCTCGATCGGGGAATGCCAGCATGGGGAGAACCAGCAGCGCGGTGAACGGGGGGTAGCGATAGGGCATCGTGTAGCGCTCGAACCCCAGGGCGGCGGCAGCCCGCGCGTAGTCGGCTTCGCCCCACTGGTAGACGTTTTCCCCGTGTCGGAACCCCCAGGCTGCCATTGCATAAGGGGGGTAATCCACAGGGGAATGGCGCAGGAGGATCCACGTCACTGCCGCCATATAGGAGAGAACAAGGGCGATCTGGCTGAGAAGCTCCATGCTGTTGATGCGCTTCATTGCTGATGATTCTGCTCCCTGTAGTTCCTTCGACTATATTACAGCTCAATCCATGGGGCTCGGCGAGCTGGCATTCGTTGAGGGAATTCCGATCATCGGTCTCAGCGAAAGGAGAATAGGTTCGGTTGCGGAAACCCCGCGCGCGTTCTATCATCTACTTCAGAGGTCGATTGCCGGCGCTTCCCCATTCACCATCACAGGAGGAAGGGGGATGAAGAAATGGGTTTATCTCTTTGAAGAGGGCTATCGGGAGATCCCGGCAGAGCGCCGCCGGGATCTCCTTGGCGGCAAGGGCGCGGGGCTGGCGGAGATGGCCGGAGCGGGCCTTCCCGTTCCCCCGGGATTTACGATCACGACCGAGGCCTGCAATGCCTACTTTGCGGCGGGCAAGCAGTTCCCCGAGGGCATGTGGGAGCAGGTCCTGGAAGCGCTCCATCGGGTGGAGGAGAAAGTCGGCCGCCGCTTCGGTGATCCCCAGAATCCCCTCCTGGTCTCGGTCCGCTCGGGCGCCAAGTTCTCCATGCCCGGGATGATGGATACCGTCCTCAACGTCGGGTTGACCGATGAAACCGTCCACGGCCTGATCGCCCAGACCGGCGACGAGCGTTTCGCCTACGATGCTTACCGCCGGCTCATCCAGATGTTCGGGCGCATCGTTAAGGGCATCCCCGGCGAGAAATTCGAGCACATCCTGGATCGCTATAAGGCGAAGACGAAGGGCAAGCAGGACACGGATCTGACGGCGGATATGCTTCGGGATATCGTTGAAGACTTCAAGGCCCTTTACCGCAAGGAGCTGGAAGAGGAATTCCCTCAGGATCCCCTGGAGCAGCTTCGCCAGGCGATCCGGGCCGTGTTCGATTCCTGGTTCGGCAAGCGGGCGGTGGATTACCGCAACTTCTATAAGATCCCGCATGATCTGGGCACCGCGTGCAATGTCCAGACCATGGTCTTCGGCAACATGGGCTTCGACTCGGCCACTGGCGTGGCCTTCACCCGAAACCCGGCCACGGGGGAGAAGGAGCTCTATGGGGAGTATCTCCCCAATGCCCAGGGGGAGGATGTGGTGGCCGGTATCCGCACACCCCTCAAGATCACGAAGAAGGCCTCTCAGGAGTGGGCCCGGGAGCATGGGATCCCCGAGGAGGAGCGTCGTCTGCGGTATCCAAGCCTCGAGGAGCGGATGCCGGAAACCTACCGCCAGTTCCTGGAGGTGGCCGCCCTGCTGGAGCGCCACTACCGGGATGTCCAGGACCTGGAGTTCACCATCGAGCGCGGGCGGCTCTGGATGCTCCAGACCCGCACCGGCAAGCGCACCGCCAGGGCGGCCGTCAAGATCGCCGTGGACATGGTCCACGAGGGGCTCATCACCAAGGAAGAGGCGGTGATGCGGGTGGAGCCCGAGCAGATCAACCAGCTGCTTCTCCCGCGTTTCGATGAGAAGGCTAAGGAGCGGGCCCGCGAGAAGGGGGAGCTCTTGGCGCGGGGCCTCAATGCCTCCCCGGGCGCGGCCACTGGCCATGCGGTCTTCGATGCGGATACGGCCGAGGCCTGGGGGCGGAATGGCCGCCCGGTGATCCTGGTTCGCCCGGAGACCACGCCGGACGATGTGCACGGGATGATCGCCGCGCGTGGCATCCTCACCCAGCGCGGCGGGGCGACCTCCCACGCGGCGGTGGTGGCTCGTGGTCTGGGCAAGCCGGCGGTAGTGGGTTGCGAGGCGTTGCAGATCGATCTGGAGCGCAGGCAGTTCTCCGTCAACGGCCGGGTGATCCGGGAGGGCGATTTCATTTCCATCGACGGCTCCACCGGTGAGGTCTTCGCCGGCCAGATCCCCACCATCGATCCCAATCTGGCGGAGGAACGGGAGCTGGTGGAATTGCTCTCCTGGGCCGATGAGTTCCGCCGCCTCCAGGTCTGGGCCAACGCGGATTACCCGCGGGATGCCCGCAAGGCCCGGGAATTCGGCGCTGAGGGCATCGGCCTGGCCCGCACCGAGCACATGTTCTTCGAGACCGATCGCCTGCCCTATGTGCGCCAGATGATCCTCAACGCCCCCGAGGCTCAGCGCCTGATGGATCAGCTGCGGGCGGCGCAGCAGGCTGTCCAGACCCGGCCCGATGACCCGAAGGCTCAGAAGGCCCTTCGCGAGGCGGAGCGGGCCGTTCGGACCTCGAAAGCGGTCCGGGCCTATCGCAAGGCCCTCGATCGCCTGTTGCCGGTCCAGCGGAAGGACTTCGAAGGACTCTTCGAGGCCATGGACGGACTGCCGGTGATCATCCGGCTCATCGACCCGCCCATGCATGAGTTCCTGCCGCGCTATGAGGAGCTCCTGGCGGAGGTGGTGGAGCTGCGAACTCGCATCGAGGAGCGCCGCCGGATCAAGGGCTATCGCCCGCGCAAAGGCGAGAAGTCCCTCAAGCAGATGGAGGAGGAGCTCGCCGAGAAGGAGGCGCTCCTGCGGGCGGTCAACGCTTTGCGGGAGATGAACCCCATGCTGGGCCTGCGGGGCATCCGCCTGGGCATCCTCTATCCGGACATCATCCGCCTTCAGGTCCGGGCCATCTTCGAAGCTGCCTGCAATGTGAAGCGGCGGGGCATCACCCCGAAGCCGGAGATCATGATCCCCCTCAGCGCCGATGTGAAGGAGCTCCAGATTGTCCGGGAGATCGTGGATGAGGTGGCCCGGGATGTCATGGCGCGGGAGGGGATGGGGATCGATTACAAGTTCGGGACCATGATCGAGGTCCCGCGGGCGGCCCTGCTGGCGGGCGAGATCGCCCAGGTGGCCGAGTTCTTCTCCTTCGGCACCAATGATCTGACCCAGACCGTGTGGGCCATCAGCCGCGACGATGCCGAGGGGAAGTTCCTGTTACGTTATCTGGAGGAGAAGATCCTCCCGGAGAACCCCTTCCAGGTGCTGGATCGCAAAGGGGTGGGCCGTCTGATGCGGATGGCCGTGGAGGAGGGCCGTCGCACCCGGCCGGATCTGGAGGTGGGCATCTGCGGGGAGCACGGCGGGGATCCTTCTTCGATTGAGTTCTGCCATGAGATCGGGCTGAACTATGTCAGTGCTTCCCCATATCGTGTTCCGGTGGCGCGTCTGGCAGCTGCCCAGGCGGCCCTGAAAGAGCGGGCAGCGCGGATCGAAACCCGCTAAGGGTTTTTCCCCTTCCCTCCCCGGGTTGGGCAAGAATGGAGGCGGGGTCCCTGAAGCGCCCCGCCTCTTTTTTCTGTTCCTCGCTTTGGGCTTTCCAGAGCGCTATGGTGTGGGGAAGGCGATCCCATGCTCCCTCAGGCTGGCGTATCGACCGCGGCCGATGATCAAATGGTCCAGCACCCGGATTCCCAGCAGCTGGCCGGCGGCCACCAGATCTCGAGTCAGCGCGATGTCCTCTGGAGATGGGGTGGGATCCCCGGAAGGATGGTTGTGGGCGATGATGAGGGAAACCGCGTTGCGCCGGACGGCTTCTCGGAAGATCTCTGCGGGTCGTACCAGGGTGGTGTTAACGTTCCCCACATAGATGGTGGGGATAGCAATGACTCTTCCTCGGGTATCCAGCAGGAGAACCCGGAGGGTTTCCTGCTCCAGGTCCGCCATGTCGGCCACCAGAAGGTAGGCGTCGTGCGCGGAGCGCACCTGAGGGCGTTCCCCGGGCGTGGCGGTCGCGACCCGGCGCCCCAGCTCCAGAGCGGCCTGGATCTGGGCGGCCTTGGCCAGACCGATGCCCGGGATCCGGGCCAGCTCGGGGATGGGCGTTCGGGCCAGACCGGCCAGCCCTCCGCAAATCTGGAGTACCCGATGGGCCAGATTCAGTGCGTTCTCCCCGCGCCGGCCGGTTCGGAGCAGGATGGCGAGCAGCTCCGCGGTTGAAAGCGCCCCAGGCCCGTGCTGGATCAGGCGTTCCCGGGGTCGCTCGCTCTCTGGGAGGTCCTTCATCGTAATCCAGGGGTAGGTGGAATGGAATTCCATCCGGTTGATCCCTGGTTTGGGAAATGCAGTGGTTTCCTGTAGTTATGATAGCAGGGAGAGGCTTGTGGAGGCGGGGGGTGGATTCCCTTAGCTGGTCCAGCCGGGGGCGTTGCTCTCACATGCTGTAAAGTCCAGGCCGAGCGTTTAACTGGGGCTCTTCAGGCCGCTCCCGGTGAGCATGAGCACAACGGTGCGATCGGTCTCCCGAAGGACTTGTGTCCAGATCGTCATGGCCAGGGCGCCTGTAGGTTCCACAAACAATCCATGCCGGGCGAGGGATTCCCGGGCGATCTGGATTTCCGATTCGGGGACAGATAGGATGGCGCCTCCGGTGATCCGGGCGGCCTGTAGGATCTCCGGGCCGCGGGGGGGTGTGGCGATGCGCACGCCTTCGGCGATGGTTTCCCCCTCTTCGACAGGAGCAGGTGTTTCCAGATCTGCGGCGAAGGCCTGGGCCAGGGGTGCGCAGGCAGCGGCCTGGACGCCGTAAAGCCGGGGAAGCCGATCGATGTAGCCGGCAGCCTGGAGTGCTTCAAAACCCAGGAAAAGGCCCAGGAAGAGCATCCCGTGTCCTAGGGGGGTGATCACGGCGTCCGGGGCTCGGCCCAGTTGCTCCCAGATCTCCCATGCGGTGGCGGCCAGGCCCAGCAGGGTGAAGGGATTGTAGACATGGCTGGCGTAAGTCCCACCCTGCTCCAGGGCCCGCATCAGTGCTGCGGTGGCCTGCGCGCGGGGTCCGGGAACTTCGACCAGACGGGCGCCCATCGTGCGCATCTGGGCTTTCTTGACGGGGGAGGCATGGGCGGGCACGAAGAGGGTGGTCGGGAGGCCTGCGCGGGCGGCATAGGCGGCCAGCGAGGCGCCTGCGTTTCCCGAGGAGTCATCCATCACGTGGTGGGCTCCCATTTCCTGCAGGGCGCTCAAACCGGTGGCGGTGCCTCGATCCTTATAGGAACCCGTGGGCATGATGTAATCCAGTTTGGCCCACAATCGCGGCTCAATGGAGGACAGCGGGATGAGGGGGGTCCATCCCTCTCCCATAGTGATGGGATCCCGCTGGAAGGGCCATAGTTCCGCGTAGCGCCAGATCCCGGGCTGGCGAGGGCGGATGGCCCGGTGATCGAAGGGTAGCGGGCGGGGGGGCTCCCACGGCCCGCCGCAGGGGCAGTGCCATCGGTTGGGGTGATAGGTGGCGGTCTGACGACAGCGAGCGCACTGGACGGTCCACATGGGTGAGGCTCCCTATCCCTCCAGGATGATGTGTCGGAAGCTTTCGGCGAGGATTTCCCGGCCGTTGATTAGGTGTCGCAGTCGTTCCCGCAGCCGCTGTTCCAGGGCCATGGGGTCGCGGATCTGGCTGGCATGGCACTGGAGGGCAGCCATTTTCAGCGCGAAGACATCGGTGATGTCCACCCAGTGGTTGGCATATTCGGTGGTGGAGAGATAGACCTCCCGAACCCGATGGGGTTCCAGGCCTTCCTGGAGCAGTTCTGGGAAATACATGGGGTTTCCTGCGGCCGGGAAGATCGCGTCCAGGGTGGCCAGTCCGATCGCCCGGTGGTCGTTGTGATTGATGTAGCGGTTGCCCCGGATCAGGGTTTGCGGATCCATGGTGACCACGATGTCGGGGCGGTATCGTCGGATGACGCGTACGATATCCCGTCGCAGGTTGAGGTTGGGCTCCAGGGAGCCGTCGGTGTAGTTCAGGAAGATGACCTCGCGTACCCCTAGCACGGCGGCAGCTTGGCGCTGTTCATGTTCGCGGATAGCGGCCAGCCGTTCAGGGGTCATGGTGGGGTCATCGCTCCCTTTTTCTCCCCGTGTGGCAAGGCAGTAGATGACCTCGTGTCCCTCCCGAACCCACCGGGCGATGGTGCCGCCTGCGGCGAATTCGGGATCGTCGGGATGAGCCATCACCACCAGGATGCGCATGGGCATTCCTCCTGATCTCCGGATTTGTGGGAAGGTGCAAAGGTAAGGATATTCCCCGTTCGGTATGGTGGCTTTCTGCAGGAGGGGGGTGATTATCCTCGGATTCGAAGCACTCCTTTTGTTCGCACGGTGTAGTCGTGTGGGGATAGGAAGATCTCCAGGAAGATTTGTTCGATTTCCTCAGCGATGGCGGAAGGGTTTTCCCCGGTGAAGGTTTTGCTCGGGTTGTTTTCCCGAAGATGTGGAGGGATTTGCCATCCCATGGCGCGCAGGCGGTTTAACATGGCCGGTGAGAGGGGGCGGGCCTTGCGGCGAGGTCCCCAATCTCCGCTGCAGACCTCGCCTTTCAAACCTTCTGGTGTTCGTTCGAACTGGACGTATGCCAGAGGGCGTCCTGGGATTTCAAAGACGATGGCGCTTCCGGGTGGTGCATTCAGCAGCTCCTGAAGGTATTGAGTGAACAGCTTTAGACGTTGTTCTCGGGTCGATGCTTTCATTGCTGGGATCTGTCCCTCCGTGGGCCTTTGGGATCGTCTATTGTAGCGCAGTCCCTCTTGTGATTTGCTCGATTGTGGAAGCTCCTGGTGGAGCCTCACCGAGGCTCCAGGTGGGCGGAGACTCATCCGGGTCGAAAGGCAGGATCCTGGTCGTATGTGATGGGATGAGGGGGAGCATTGAGTTTCTGGGCGATCTGGTGGGAAATCGCTTCCAGGTCGTCCCGAGCGAAGCCTACTGTGATATGAAGGATCTGACCGTGAGGATCGATCACGAAGGTGGTTGGCACGTGTGTCAGGTGGTAGGCGATGGAGCTGGCGAAGTGATGATCCGCCAGGATGGGAAAGGATAAGCCGAGCTCCCGGGCGAGGTTTTGAAGGATGGGAGGGGGATCCTGGCCGATCCCCAGCAATCGCCATCCAGATGAGGGATAGGCGCGGTGCAGGTTCTCCAGGCGAGGCAGAATCAGGCGGCAGGTGGGGCATGATTCTTTGAAGAAAACCAGAATAGTGAGAGAGCCTTCTGGTTGTTCCAGGTAAGGCTGTCCATCCAGGGTGAGGCCAATCAGAAGAGGGGCGCGATCTCCTTGTCGTAGTGTGGTCATGGTTCCTCCTTTTTCTCACTGTTCTCTTCTTGGTGGATGAGATCAGGACCAGTTCCTTGGAAGCGGCAGTTTCTTTCCTGGGTTCATGATGTTCTTTGGATCGAAGAGGAGCTTGACGGCCCAGAATTTCTCGATTGCGATAGGTGGAAAGGCCTGTGAAACAAAATCCAACTTAAGCAGTCCGATGCCATGCTCGCCGGAGAGGACGCCTCCCAGTTCTATGGCGGCCTGGAAGATCCGGGTGGCGGCCTGGGCGACGCGGTTCATCTCGTCTGGATTCCGACGATCGCATAGCAACGTAGGGTGAAGGTTTCCGTCCCCAATGTGTCCGTAAAGCACGATCGGGACACCGGTTTCTTGGGCGATCTGCTGGATGTGACGGATCATCTGGGGGATGCGGGAGCGAGGAACTGTGATATCCTCGCTGAATTTGTGGGTCGCCAGTCGCGCGATGGCGGGGGAGACCTGACGGCGGGGCTCCCATAAGTGGGTAGCCGATTCCGCGTCTGTGGCTATGCGAACCACTCGACCACCAAAGGCCTGAACCTCCCGGGCCATCCGGGCCAGATCCCTCCGCACCGCTTCTTCCTCCCCATCTGCTGCCAGCAACAGGAGCGCCTCCGCTTCCACTGGCAACCCATAAGGGTGAAAGGCTTCCACCGCCCGCATCACCCCCTGGTCCATCAGCTCCGCCATCAACGGCAACACGCCGGAACTTAAAATCGCGACGACCGCTTCGCATGCAGATTCCAGATGATCAAAGGCCACCGCCAGCGCCCCCAGCGCCGGCGGCCGCGGCAACAGACGAACCGTCACCTCCGTGATCACCCCCAGAGTTCCCTCTGACCCAATGAACAGATGTTTGAGATCATAACCCGATACGTCCTTCATCACCCGACCCCCAAGCCGCAATACCTCCCCGCCCGGCAGGACCACTTCCATCCCCAGGACATAGTCCCGGGTCACCCCATATTTCAGGCAGCGCGGCCCGCCCGCATTGGTCGCCACGTTGCCCCCTATGGTGGACATATACAATGATGCCGGGTCTGGAGGATAGAACCACCCATGAGCCTCCACCGCTTTCTGAAGCTCATAGGTGATCACCCCAGGCTGGACCACCGCTACACCATCCACCGGATCGACCTCCAGGATCCGATTCATCCGGGCCAGATTTAAACAGATCCCCCCCACCATCGGCACCGATCCCCCAGCCAGCCCGGTCCCTCCACCCCGCGGAACCACCGGCATCTCCAGCTCATCGGCTATGCGAAGCACCTCGGCCACGTCCGCCGTGGATTCGGCATGAACCACCACGTCCGGCACCCCCTCCGCCCACGTGGCATCATACCCATAAACCAGCCGCTCCACCGGATGAATCGAAATCTGATCGGGACGCAAATGCCCCCGCAAGCGCGCCACCACCTCATCCACGGATCGATCCTTCATCTCTTCCTCCCACCACCCTGGCAAGACCGTCACCCTATGCCATATTCAGGACATCGATCAGGAAAACATACCAAGGGGACGGAAGACCTCTTCCCCACATCAATACGCATTCGGGCTGCGGAAGGTCAGGGTCTGGACCAGGGTGCGTAGAAGGATCTTGATGTCCAGCCACAGGGACCAGTTCTCCACATACCACAGGTCATACTTGGTTCGCTCTGTGATGGAAGTGTCCCCCCGCAAGCCGTTGATCTGAGCCCATCCGGTGATGCCCGCTTTCTCCCGATGGCGCTCCATATACCGGGGGATCACCCGCCGGAACTGTTCCACATAAACGGGACGCTCCGGACGAGGCCCCACCAGACTCATATCCCCCAGGAGAACGTTGATCAGCTGCGGCAGCTCGTCCAGGTTGAGCCGCCGCAGGATCGCCCCCACCCGGGTGCGCCGCGGATCGTCCGGCCGTGTCCACCCCGGCCCCTCCTTCTCCGCATCCGCTCGCATGGATCGGAACTTCAACATCAGGAAGGGCCGTCCGTCCAGCCCCATGCGCTCCTGAACATAGAAAACCGGTCCCGGGGAATCCAGCTTGATCAGGATGGCGATCAATACCATCAACGGCGAGAGCAGGATCAGCCCGATGCTGGCCCCCACGATATCCATGGCCCGCTTGAGCACCAGCTTCCAGCCCCGCTGGGCCACATCGCGCACCGTCAATAACGGCAACCCGCCCAGATCATCCAGGGAAGGCTGGGTGGCGATCAGTTGGAAGACGTCCGGGTAGATTTTGATGGAGAGATTGCTTCGCTCGCAGAGAGAGATCAGGCGCAGCACTTCGCCATGGGGGGCTTCCGGGACAGCAATGAGCACTTCATCCACATCCCGCGCGTAGACCAGATCCGGGAGATCCTCAGCGGTCCCGATGACGGGGATCCCGGCCACCTGGGTCGCGCCGTTGCTGTGCAGGGCCACCACGCCGATCACCTCATAGCCGAACCAGGGCGCTCCCTGGATGCGGCGGATCACCGCCTCGGCCGCCTCCCCCGTCCCCACAATCAGCATCCGGCTGCGATCCCAGCCCCGGGCCCGCAACGTTCCCCACAGGGCGCGCAGGAGCATCCGCCCGGCGCCGATCCACAGGATGCCCATAACCCAGGCGTAGAGAACCATCGCCCGTGGATAGTCGAAAGCAAGCAGCGTCTCTTTAAAAGCCATTGAGACGGTTGCCACTGTGAAAATCATCGCCATGGAGAACGCCCCTGCAACCCGCGAGATCTCATCCAGACGCGAGGTCGCCCGTCCCAGATGGTATAGACGGTGGAGGAAAAACATCACCGCCGTCCATCCCAGCAAGACCCCCATCATCGGGAGATATTTCTCAAACCCCCCGATGTTCTGGGGTGGATAAGGCCATGACCATTGGGCCCGGATCCGGTAAGCCGCATAGAAAGCCAGGGCGGCCCACCCCATATCGTTGAAAACCAGGAGGGTGTTTAACAGCCAGCGAGCGCGCCTCCGGTTCATTCTTCAACCTCCCGATTGCTTTCTCCCTCGCTCGCCCTGGTGCCGGGTTCAACGAGAGCATCAGGGTCGAAGCCCCCCCTGCCGGGTGATCGACCGAGGACTGCAGGACCCGCTTTAGCGGCGATCCGTAACCGGATGATCCGCGTTCTTCAAATCCCGCCGCATTTCCTGCCACAGCCGCCAGCCGCCTTTCAACACCAGTCCGGCCCGCACCAGGAAATCCAGCCAGCCTGGCGTAGCCGATCGATAATGCTTTCGATAAAAGATCCACATGGCTCGATTGAACTCGTATCGGGCCCGCGGGCTCATCCGGCTGGACGCCCGCTTGATGTGGAGGACGACGACCTCAGGATAATAGTAGATTTTCCACCCGGCCTGTTTCATGCGATACGCCCAATCCAGATCTTCCCCATACATGAAAAACGACTCATCCAGCAACCCCACCTGCATGATCGCCTCGCGGCGCACCATCATGAAGGCGCCCACCACGGAATCCACCTCATACGTCTGATCCGGATCGAGGAAGGTCAGGTTGTATCGGGCGAAACGCGGGCTCTTCGGGAACAGCCGGCTTAAACCGGAGAACCGATAGAAAGCCACCTCAGGGGTGGGAAAGCTCCGACGGCAGGCCAGGTCCATGGAGCCATCCGGCCGAACGATCTTGGGGCCCGCCGCCCCCGCCTCCGGATGGGCATCCAGAAAGCCCACCATCCGGGCCAGGGCGTCGGGTGGCACCTCGGTGTCCGGGTTGAGCAGCAGGGCGTAACGCGGTCTGGGCGCTGCGTTCGGAACCCCAAAGCCGAAGGAACGCAGGCCCAGGTTATTGGCATAGGCGTAGCCGCCGTTCACCGGGCTGCGGATCACCCGAACTTCCGGGAATTCCTGCTCCACCATATCCGGGCTGCCGTCGATCGAGGCGTTGTCCACCACACAGATCTCAAAAGTAACGCCCTGACTGGCCCGCACGGTCTGAAGGCAGCGCCGGAGCAATTCCCGCGTGTTGTAGTTGACGATCACCACTCCGACATCCAGATCGGGCATCGTTAGAAGCCTCACTGGATAGCTTGCTGGCAAGCGCCCGCTATGGCTTCCGGCAGGAGTTGCCTCTCACAAAACCCATCCCGGAGAGATGCCTTGCGGATCAGATCGAACGCCTCCTCATGATTCCGAAGCGCGGCATCCCCCCGCTCTACCGCAGCTCACCCACCACCACCAGCCGGTGGGTGTCCACGAGATAAGGATAACAGGTGATCAGGGTGACCACCGGGTCGCGGGTCGGCGCCATCACCTCGACCTGAGTGGGAAGAACGATTTGCTTCTGGACCACCACATAGCGATAAGCCTGGCCTCCAGCGTAAACCCAGATCTCATCCCCTGGCCGGAGCTTCTCCAGATCGCGGAAGATTTCCCCATAGATGTCGTTGTGGGCCGCCAGCACCATATTCCCTCGCTCGCCCGGATTGGCGGTCCCCGGATGATGACCCACCCCTTTCTTCAGCGCCTCCCAATCCGTCCCCGGGACGATGGGGGCGTCCACACCGATGGCTGGGATCACGATGCGGGTGGGGCTGCGAGGGCCGGGGGTGATGGGCGCCGGCGTGGGGAGCGCTGCCACCAGCGCCCGCAGGTGCTCCGGGATTTCCTCGGGGTTCGGGGCAGGCCCTCCCGGCGCAGTCGGCGGGCGGTGCCCGCCCGGCAGGACCACCGCCTGAATCAGGGGCGTCGGCGAGGGGGTGATCCGGGCCGCCACCGCCTCCGACTGCATCCCCCGCATGGTCTGCCAGGAAAACAGGAGCAACGCCATCGCGCCCGCCACCGCCGCGATCTCGATCGCCAGCAACAGACGGTCCCTCCATGCGGACCACGAGGGACGGGGAAGGCGAACTCGAAAGCGGGGTCGGCGTTCCTCCCATTCCACTTCGGAGTGATAGACCGGATCCGGAGGAAGCGACGAGGGCTCCGGGGCCGCCGGCGGAGGAGGAGCGGAAGACTCTACCGGCAGACGGCCCTCCTGGATCCAGCGCTTCAGGCGGACCTCCCGTCGCTTGAGCGCCAGCGCTCGCTCGAGATCCTCAATCCGCGGCTCTTTCCCCATATCGCCTCACCGGCCCGAAACAACCTTTGTGTCAGCCCTCGGGCTGTGGGAAGGGAGATGCGTATCACCTCATGCCGGGGAGTTCCCCCGGTCCAGAATCCGATCTTCCAGGCGCATATACCCCCGGATGAGATGACCCAGGGCGAACCGGATGGGTTCCGGAGGCCATGGGATCACCCGCCGGTTCACAAAGAAGAGATCCGTGAGGGCCGTCCGACGCTCCAGGATCAGATCCCGCACGATTTGACCGTTCATCGTAGTCAGGGCGACCCCATGGCCGATGCATCCCAGGGTGTAAACGGCGCGGCGATCCCCCAGGAAACCGATGGCCGGGGCCATGTCGACGGTCACCGAGACCGGCCCACCCCATCGGTATTCGATCCGCACCCCGCGCAGGGATGGGAAAACCCGGGGGATGTAGGCTTCCAGCTCCCGGAAAACCCGCTCGTTCTCATCCAGGTCCATCTGTTTACCGAAAGGAACGCCCACATCGCCCCCGCCCATTAACAACCGGTTGTCCGGCGTCAGGCGATAATAGTGAACCAGGTTGCGGGCGTCCTCGATCCCCTGTCGATTCCGCCAGCCGATGGGCTCGAGCCGATCCGCAGACAGAGGCTCCGTTAACACGATATACGTGAACGCGGGAACCTGCTTGCGCCGGAGAGGCGGGAGCAAGTGTGAGTACGCATTGGTCGCGAACACGATCTTCTCCGCATGCACAACCCCTTGAGGCGTGCGCAGCTGAAAACCGTCCGGGCGTCGCTCGATGGAGCGGACTGGGGTTCCCTCATAGATGCGAACGCCCAGGCCTTCCGCCGCCCGCTTTAAACCGCGAACGTATTTCACGGGGTTCAGGAGGGCACAGCGGGGCTCCCACCATGCGCCCCGATACAGTGGGGAATGGACCTGTTCCCGAACCGCCGCCGCGTCCAGCCACTCGATCCCGGTCAAGCCGAGGCGGTGAGCGAGCTCGACCTCCTCCTGGATCCGTCGGACGTAAGCGGGGGAAGTCGCCACCCGCAGGAACCCGGGGCGCTCATAGTCGCAGTCGATGCGGTAGCGGGCGATCAGTTCCCCCACATAATCCACCGCCTGCTCCATATAGCGATGGGCCTCCGCCGCTGCCTGACGCCCGAAGCGCAGCGCGGTCAGGGAGAGGGTGAGGCCGAAGAGCGTCATCGCGAAGCCCGCGTTCCGCCCGCTGGCCCCATAGCCCACGAACGCCTGCTCCAGCACCACCACTTTCAACCCCGGCTCCGCCTCTTTCAGATGGAGGGCGGAGGATAGCCCGGCGAAGCCCGCTCCCAGGATCGCCACATCCGCGCGTTCCTCACCCACCAGAGGGGAGTTCGGCGTGTAGGGTCCGGCCGTGAGGAGCCAGAAGCTCTCAGATCCCACGGAACATCCCTCCCTGTAAACCGTTATTCCGGCCGAACGGCAACGGCGAACACCTCCCGCTCGAAAAACCAGCGGAAGGGGATCCAGCGAAAGGCGATGTGACGCAAGACGCGAAAGATCCAGCCCTCCTGCCGGTTCTGCGGCGGGGTGGCCAGCCAGACTTTGACCCGGTGGAACCCCGCCCGGCGCAAGGTCCACCACAAGCCGAGGGGGCCCTGCTCGTTCACATGGACCGCTTCATTGATCGGGACGTTGAGGGCGCGCGGGTTCGGCGGATAGAGATGTCCCAGCCCCTGAAGGGTGCGTATGAAGCGGACCAGCGGATAAGCGTAGGCGTCATACCAGCGGTTCGGCGCGGTATGGATGACCAGCATCCCTCCCGGTTTCAAGACCCGGTAAGCCTCCCGCAGGGCGAGACGAAGCTCCCATGGGAAAAGGTGCTCCACCACATCGAACATCAGCACCCGGTCGAACACCCGGCTGGCGAAGGGGAGGAACTTGGCATCGGCCTGGGCGAGGCCGGCCGGAGCCTGCAGGTCCCCTGCTCGCCGCAGGAGATCGGCCGAGAGCCGGACAGCCGCCTCCGCGTAATCGATCCCGACAGCGTAAGCCCCCAACCGGGCGCAATGGCGAACGATCTCCCCCCGCCCGCAGCCCACATCCAGCACCCGCATGCCGGGCCGGACCTCGGCCACCGCAAAGGCCGTCTGGAGCCTCCGGGAGAGATGTTCCCCCTGCGTGCGCAGGAATTCCTCATAGCCCTCACAGGCGGAGAGGAAATAATCCTCCCCATAAAGATGCGGTGGAAGAGAGGGCCCGTGATCGAACGATGGTTTCCGAATCAACGCTGCCTTCGCTCCGGAAGGGAATCTTCAAGGGGGCCGACCGCAAAAGCCCTCCAGGGAAAGCCGGCGGCGCGGCTTCTCCTCACTCATTATAGAGCAGGGTCTGCCGGCTGACCCTGAGCGATCCGCCAGCCTGCGAAGGCCACCAGCCCCCATCCCAGCAAGTATAACCACCACTGGAACTCCGCCGGGCGCGCCCGGCCGACCGCATCCAGCCCTCCGGGGAGCGCATGCAGCGCGGGAGCCATCACCGTGTAGAGGGCGATCAGCGTCCCGAGCCCCCCCGCCCCGATCGACAGCCGGTCCAGCCGGATGGACCGCCCCTCCTCGCTCCGGCGCGCCATCCGGGCGCCCACTCCCATCATCAGCGCTGCGGCCAGCATCGGCGCCCAAACCGGCCCCCACCACGGCAGAGGGATCAGAAAGAGGAGATCCCAATCCCCCAGAGAAACCGGCCATCCGATGAACACCCGGAGCCAAGCATAATACAGGATATCCCACAGGCCCCAGGCATACAGGAAGAGGCCCCAGCGGGCCGCAGGGGTGCGACCGGCCAGCGAGCCGGCTGTGAACAGCATCACCAGGGTGGCGATCTCCCGGCCCAGCTCAATCGGGGTTAGCCAATCGGGACGAACCGGCGTATCCCGCAGCAGATCCGTGATCCCATACACCTGTCGCAAATACACGACCACCGCGCTCTCCACATAGGCCATCGCGACGGTAAACAGGCTCAGGACCAGCAGGCGTTCCCTCCATCCCGACATCGGTGCCTCCTTATAGTATGGAATAGCGCAGCTGGTCTCCCCATGGGCTTCTGGGAGCGGGGCGAGGCTCTTTCAACGCTCCGCATCGCCCCTGGAAGGATTTTCCTCATGGCCTTTGGGGTTGTGAGGAGAGGGAATAGAATCGCTCACGAATGGCGTTAACCATTCGCGTAGCGCCTCCCAGATCGTCCGCGCGCACGCTTCCCAGGAGAACCGTTTCCGGTTCGCATGGCCCCGGGCGATCCGCTCCGCGCGAAAACCTGGATCCCGGGCGAGCCGTTCCAGGGCATCGATCCACGGGTCCGGATCATCGGGAGGCAAAAGGAGAGCGCCCTCCCCCGCCACCTCCCGCAGGCTCCCGTTCGGGGTGCAAAGGACCGGAACCCCACAGGCCTGGGCTTCCAGAACCGGGAACCCGAACCCTTCATACAGGGACGGAAGCAGAAAGGCCTCCGCCTGGCTCAGCAACGCGCCCCGGCTTTCATCGTCCACGTAGCCCGTCAGGATCAGGCGGCCCGCCCACATCGGATCCCGGCGCAGGCGCTCGAAGACGGGATCGGCCCACCCGGGCTTGCCGACGATCACAACCTGGCCCTCCCACCCCGCGGCTATCCGACGGGCGATGATCCGCAGGATCAGGCCGAAGTTCTTCCGGGGATGGATCGTCCCCACCGCGATCACATACGGCCGTCGGATCCCAAAACGACGAAGGATCGGCTCCGGGTCGACGGGGATCGGCGGGGGGTCGTAACCGGGATAGGCCACCACGATTTTCTCCGGAGGGATCCGATAAAAGCGGATGAGATCCATCCTCGTCGCATGGGAATCGGCGAACACCACGCGGGCGACCGCCGCGCTCCAGCGGGTGGAAAGCTCCAGATACAGCCGCTGAAGCAACGGATGGGTCTGCGGGAAATACCGGTAGCCCAGGTCGTGGATGGTGACGGCGCTCGGCGGATGATACAGGGGGATCACGTGAGCGGGGACGAAGAGCGCCGTGGGGGGATGACGGATCATCTCCCCGGAGAGACGGAGATGGGTCCACAGGCGGGGAAAGGGGAGCACCCGATGCTCCACCCATGGACCACGCGGGAAGAGCCCCGGAGGCGGAGGATCCCGGAAATACAACCGGAGGCGCACCCCTTCCGCCTCCGCCAGGGGGATAAGGGCTCGAACGACGGCCTGGGCGTATCGCTCGACCCCGGTGGGCTGGGCCAGCGTGGTCCGGCTCGCGTCGATGCCAAGGATCCGTTCCCGGGCCATATCCCGCCCTCCGACGGAGCATCCTTCCGGTGGGGAAGACCGCCGGCGATGGCCTTCCCCACCCGAAGCATAGCATGCGTTCCGATCCCACGAACCGTCGCCCGGGTTTCATTCCAACGAGTAGAATGGAACGAGGTGTGCTGTCAAGGAGGCGCCCGGTGAAAGATGAAGGGGAAAAGCCTCTGGATGGGGCTGGCTCTGGTGGCGGGCCTGGCCACGGCCTGCTCCCGGCCTACTCCGGAGCCGGCTTTCTGGACGGCCCCGTGCCCGCACCTTCCCCCTGAAACGCCGGCGCCGACCCAGACGGGAAGCCCTGGGGACGCTCCCGGCCATCCCGACGGACACCCCGGTGGGGATCGGGGATTTCATCCCGCTGTTCTTATCGGTCGCCCGGCCCGCGTCGCTGGGGATCTACCTCTATATGACAAACGGTTTTTCCCGGGGACCGGAAGTCATCGAAGGGTGCGAGACCTGGGATCCCGATCCCGGGAAAGAGGGGGAGGCCGGCTTATGCTTCCCCCATGCGGAAGATCTGACGCACCACCTCGCCGCGGGCCAGGGCATCGAAGCCCTCGTTGATCTCCTCCAGGCGAAGGGTGCGGCTCAGCAGCCGGTCCACGGGCAGCATCCCGGCCTGATAGAGCGTGAGGAAACGGGGGAGATCCCGGCGGGGGACGGCGGAGCCCATATAGGAGCCCTTTGATGATTCGCTCCTCCCCGACGATGCTCACCGCGGGCACGCTGAACAAGCGCTCGGGATGCGGCAGGCCGATGGTGACGGTGGTGCCGCCCCGGCGGGTGGCCTGATAGGCCTGGGCCAGCACCCGCTCGTTGCCCACGCTCTCGAAGGCGTAGTGAACGCCGCCCCCAGTGAGATCGCGGATCGCGGTGACCGGATCGGTCTCCTGCGCGTTCACCCCGTGGGTCGCTCCCGCCTTCCGGGCCAGCTCCAGCTTCTCCGGCCGGATATCCACGGCGATGATGGGATGGGCGCCCGCCAGG